>JAGREJ010000162.1 GCA_020446595.1 Novosphingobium sp.
CCCGCCGCCATCGACATGGCCCCGGCGACGAGGCCGGCGACGCCTGCGATCAGAACCTCGGAGGTGGCGGCGGATGCCGCCGCCACGCCGACGATCAGGCTCGCGGTCGAGATGATCCCGTCATTGGCGCCGAGCACAGCCGCCCGCAGCCAACCGATGCGCGAGACGAGATGGATTTCGGGGTGCTGGTGAAGACGAGAAATCGGCGTTACTCCTGATAGTGGGACCACACCACTTGCAATGGCATGATCTGGATGAAGTAGCTTCAACGTTGCTCTGATTGTCGAAGGCCAAGTGTTATAAGCATCATTCCAAGCAGGAATAGGGCGGGTTAACGGCCCGGCCTATTCCTGTTTCATGGCCCGCGCGCGTTCCCACGGAGCCTGATTTACAAGGGTGTTCATGGCGGCATGCTGGGGTTCGGGAATGGCGACCATGAACTTCATCGGCATTTGACAGCCGCGCAAAATAACCGGCAACTGTTGGCCTCGCACTGGTATGACTGCGGGCCAATGGGAGAAACGGCATGCTGGAAATTCTGGACAGTCGCGACGATGTAATAGCCATCAAGATGTCGCACAAAATCACGGGTGCCGACCTGGAAACTACCATGGATTGCCTGGTTGAAGCGTTGGCGAAACACGAGATCATCCATGTGTTCGTGGAAACCGAAGCGATCGACGGAATCGAAATTTCCGCCCTCCCCTCACACATGGCGCGGGCCATGCCCTTGTTCGGCAAGCTTGATCGTTTTGGCCGCGTGGCCGTGGTCGCGGATCAAGCGTGGGTCCGCCTAGGAACACGGCTCGAAAGTGCACTCCTGCCCAACATCAGCTACAGGGCGTATACGCCTGAAGAACGCGAGCAGGCGTTGGCTTGGGCCTGCGGTATCTCCCCTTGATCGCTGGCCCGATGATCGACCGATGGTCGTGCCGACTCCCATCGTTAGGCGCACATCAGCCAGGAAAATCCGGCATACCCCGCAAGCTTGTCCGTGACATCGCCCAATAAGCGCTCGCGCAGGCTGCGCTCGCCCTTGACCCCTGAAACAACCAGATCCGCTTCCCAGAGAAACGCTTGCCCCATAATGTCAGTGCCGGGGTTGGAGTGGGCGCTTGGCAGATGCTCGGCGTCCGCTTTGAGTCCCTGATCGTTCAGGAATGCCGCAATCTGTTCCAAGCGTTCGCGAGAAACTTCGTCACCGACACCGATTACGTAGATGCGTTCCGCCAAGGCGAGCAAAGGGCGCGAAACGCGAAGCGCGCGATTGGCCGATGCGCAATCCTTCCAAGCGACCACTGCGGTTCGCAGGGGAAGTTCTCGCAGTCCATGCTGGATACGAAGCACCGGCGTACCCGACCGTACAGCAAGATCGATGGGATCCGCCTGGGTGCAAGGGCCGCTGGACGATTCGATCGTCGCCAGCAAATCCGCACAATATAGCTGTTCCAGTATGCGGTCGTTTGGCTCGCCAATTCCTTCGTACCAGGCGACCGGCAGCCCGGTTTCGGCAAAGGCCGCTTGAAATGCTTTTCGCGCTCCGGCCAAGTGCACGGTCATGCGCGCTTCCTCCTGCATCGCCGAGAGGGGGCTTGCCACGAGTGCTCCAACTGTGCTCGATTTCGGCCAAGCATAGCAAACGCCAGAAAGCCGGGCTTGCAGGCGCCGATTGAGATCGCGCGCGCAAGCAAGCAGAAAGTCCAGATTGTCCTTGGGGCACGCGTCGATCAGCAGGTTGTATTCAGACATATTCCCCTCCCGAGCATATCGCAGCGGTCACAATGAAGACATCGCGCATCGTGCGCCAAGTCGTCAGTTCACATCTCATCGAAAATCCTTGTAAGCAAGCAGCCGCAATGCGTTGAACACGACAACCAAGGTCGATCCTTCGTGCATGGCCACCGCTGGACCAATGCCGAGCCCGAAGATCGTCGCCGGTAACAGGAGTGCAACCACTCCAAGACTGACGAAGACATTTTGGCGGATGATCGAGCGGGTCTGGCGGCTAAGTCCGACCGCAAAAGGCAGATGGGCAAGATCATCCGCCATCAACGCCACGTCGGCAGTCTCGAGAGCGACGTCTGATCCAGCGGCCCCCATCGCGATGCCAACGGTCGCACTGGCCATCGCCGGCGCATCGTTGACACCATCACCGACCATGGCGACCTTTGTCTCCGCGCTCAGTTTCTTGATTGCTTCGACTTTGTCCTCCGGCATCAGGTCACCCCAGGCCTCGTCGAGTCCGACTTGTTTCGCGACCGCGTCTGCAACGCGCTGGTTGTCTCCCGAGAGCATGATCATGCGACGGATGCCGATTGCGTGAAGGCGTTCGATCGTCGCTCGAGCTGCTTCGCGCGGCGTATCCATCAAGCCTATGGCGCCGAGATCCCGATCACCGCGACGCACGACCATCGTCGTATGCCCGCTTTGACGAAGTTGCTCGATGGCCTCCGCCATGGCCTGCGAAAGAGGAGCGACGCCATCGGCGCCAAACATTTCGGCCTTGCCAATGAGAATCTGCTCACCATCGACCAAAGCGGAAACCCCGCGTCCCGTCAGGCTATTAAGCTGGCTGGCGGAGGGCACTGCGTGGTCACCAATGTGCGACTTGCCATCCCGGGCGATAGCCTGCGCCAGCGGATGGTCGCTGAGGCTTTCAACCGCGACGGCTATCGCCATCAATTCTTCTTTCGACACGCCTGACGCGGGAATGATTTCGCGGATGCGGGGCTCACCGCTGGTCAGGGTTCCAGTCTTGTCGAAGGCGATGGCATCCAGCGAGCCCAGCAACTCGAGCGGTGCGCCACCCTTTATCAGGACGCCGCCCCGAGCAGCACGGGCTACCCCGGAAAGCACGGCGCTGGGTGTTGCGATCGCAAGCGCGCAGGGACTCGCTGCAACGAGCACAGCCATGGCGCGATAGAAACTGTCGCGGAACGGTTCGTCGACGACGACCCAGGCAAAAAGCAGGACCGTGGCGAGGCCAAGCACTGCCGGTACGAAAACACGTTCGAACCGGTCGGTGAAACGCTGGGTGGGCGATTTTTGCGTCTCGGCTTCGCTGACCATACGGACGACCTTGGCTAGCGTACTGTCGCTTGCTAGCCGGGTCACCTCGATTTCGATGACCCCGCTGCCGTTGATCGTACCGGCGAAGACACGGGATGTGGCATCGAGCCGGTCCGGATTGGCGCGAGCCTGAGCGGAGTCGGAAACCGCGCGCTTGTCGACGGGAATACTCTCACCGGTCACCGGCGCCTGGTTGACCGCGCTGTCACCCTTGATGACGAAGCCATCTGCTGCGATTCTCTGGTCGGGCTTGACGATCACGACATCGCCGATCACGAGTTCCTCGACACCGATCTCCGCAGTACTTCCATCAGCCTTGCGCACCAGCGCAGTTCGCGGCGCGAGTTCGGCAAGCGCTTCGATGGCCCGCCTCGCCCGGCCCAACGCGTAGTGTTCGAGTGCATGGCCGAGGCTGAACAAGAAGAGGAGGAGCGCACCTTCGGCCCAGGCGCCCAGCGCGGCGGCGCCCGCCGCCGCCACAAGCATCAGTGTATCGATCTCGAAGCGTCTGAGCCGGAGGTTGTCGATTGCCTCACGAACCGTGAAGAAACCACCGAACCCGTAGGCCGCAACGTAGCACGCAAGAGAGAGCCAGACAGGCGCAGCGTCCCAAAGTTTGCTGACTGCAAATCCGGCGGCCAGCAGCGCACCGCTAGCCAGCGCGAAAACCAGTTCCGTGTTGGCTCCAAACGCCCCCCCGTGATGGTGGTCGTGCTCCTCCTCGCCTTCTGCTTTTTCCTGGGGGACTTTGGCAAGCTCGGCGACCAGCTCACTTGGCGCGGCTCCCATTTCCGTAAGCGCATCGGCGAGCGTGTCTTCGGTGATCGCTGCCCGCTCAAATTCGATACGCACCAATCCGGCCGGATTGACGTTGACTTCAAGGACGCCTGGGATCTGCGCCAGACGATCGCCGATCGTACGTGCCCGCCGGGCATGAAGCCCGGCGATTTGCCAGATTATGTGCCCATACTGGCTCGCGATCTCGGCTCCGGCGGCACTGACTTCGGCCCGGACGGTCGAAAGCGAGAGTGCATCGGGATCATAATGGATGCACAGTTTCGCGGGTTGATCTGCTGTTGCAGGGACGACGTGGACTTCATCGACGCCAGTGCGCGGCCTCAATCGGCCGATGATTCGTTCGACGCAGGCATCTGCGGCATCTGCCACCCCGGGCAAGACGAGCGGAATATCGAACTGCGCTTTTTCGGTCATGCCGGTTATCCTTCAAATATCTCGAGGCGAAGCGCTGGAAATCCAGACCCGGCGGCCCTGAAAAAATGAGCGGCTGACGCATCGCGCTGAAACGGCCACTCACCATTTTCATTTGACCGGCAATTCGCCGCCGAACTTGTCGACATCGCCGTAGTCACCCGCGACATGATGCTTGTGGCGTCCCCGCAGCAGCAAGTGGCTGATGGCAGGCAAAACGAACAGCGTCAGCAGGGTCGAGGTGATCAAGCCGCCGATCACGACGATCGCGAGCGGCTTCTGCACCTCGGCACCGGTGCCGGTGGCGAGCGCCATCGGCACGAAGCCGATGGCCGGCACGATGCCCGTCATGAGGACCGCACGAACGCGCTCCATCACGCCTTCACTGATCGCCATATCAACCGGCTTGCCTACGTCGATCCGGGTGTTGATGCTGGTCATCACGACCAGACCGTTGAGCACCGTCACACCCGAAAGCACGATGAAGCCAACGGCAGCAGAGACCGAGAAGGGCAGTCCAGCAAGAAGTAGCGAGAACACGCCGCCTGCCAGAGCCAGCGGAATTGCCGAATAGACGGCAATCGCCTGACGCACGCCGCCCAGTGCCAAGAACAGGATGCCAAAGATGGCGGCGAAGATGATGGGGATCACGACCGACAATCGCGCAGATGCGGCTTGCAGATTTTCAAACTGGCCCCCCCATTCGATGAAGCTGCCTGTTGGTAGCTTGACGTCGGCTGCGACCTTTTCCTGTGCTTCGGCAACGAATGAACCCAAATCATTGCCGCGTACGTTGGCCTGCACGACAACACGGCGCTTGCCGTTTTCACGGCTGACCTGGTTCAATCCTTCGGAAAAGCTGAACTTCGCCAGTTCGCGCAAAGGCACGGATGCGCGCGCGCCACCTTCGCCGGGCAGCAGCACAGGGAGAGCGCCAACTGCGTCGAGGTCGTCACGCGTTGCCCGATCAAGCCGCACGACGATATCGTAACGCCGGTCACCTTCGAACACGATGCCAGCCTCACGGCCACCAAGTGCTACGGAAACGGTATCGCTGACATCCTGAAGTGTCAGGCCGTACCGCGCGATGGCATCCCGGTCGAACTGGACGTCGAGCACAGGGAAACCTGCCGTCTGCTCGACCTTTACGTCGGCAGCGCCGGGGACCGTGTTCAGCACAGCGGCCACTTGCTGGGCTGCGCGGCCCATTTCCTCGAGATTGTCGCCATACAGCTTGATCGCGATGTCACCGCGCACACCGGCGATGAGTTCGTTGAAGCGCAACTGAATGGGTTGGCTGATTTCAAACGCATTGCCGACAAGCGGTTCGAGCTTCTTTTCCACCCGTTCGATTACATCGTCCTTGGTGCTGACACCCGCAGGCCAGGTTTCGCGTGGCTTGAGGATGATGAACGTGTCAGACGCGTTGGGCGGCATCGGATCGCTGGCAACTTCCGCCGTGCCGGTCTTGGAATAGATGAAGGCGACTTCCGGCAATGAAGCGACAGCCTTCTCGACCTGAAGCTGCATCTCTTGCGACTTGTTGAGCGAGGTGGAAGGGATGCGGAGCGCCTGCATGGCGAGATTGCCCTCGCCCAGTGTCGGGATGAACTCGCTGCCGAGCATTGTGAACACCAGACCCGCAGCGGCAAAGGTGCCCGCTCCCGCGCCGATCCATGGCCAGGGGCGATCGATCACCCGCTTGAGCACGGGCTCATAGCGATCCTTCACCCATGCTATCGCCCGAACTTCCTTCTCGGCGACTTTACCGCGGATCAGCAGCGCAACCATTGCGGGCACGAAGGTCAGCGAAGCGATGAAGGCGCCGGCCAAAGCCAGCATGACCGTGATTGCCATGGGCGAGAAGGTTTTGCCCTCGACGCCGGTGAAAGTCAGCAGAGGCACGAACACGAGGAAAATGATCGCCTGGCCGTACAGGGTCGGCTTCACCATCTCGCGCGATGCCTCGAACACCTCGTGCAGCCGCTCGGTCACACTGAGCAGCCGCCCTTCATGATGTTGCCGTTCGGCCAAACGCCTCAGGCAATTTTCGATGATGATGATCGAGCCATCGACAATCAGGCCGAAATCAAGCGCTCCCAGACTCATCAGATTGCCCGATGTGCGGGTGAGGTTCATGCCCGTTCCCATGATCAGGAACGAAATCGGGATGACAAGCGTGGCAATTATGGCCGCGCGGATGTTTCCGAGCAGCCAGAACAGGACGATCGCGACGAGAAACGCACCTTCCAGCAGGTTCTTTTCAACCGTGCCTATGGTTGCATCGACCAGCTGAGAGCGATCCAGAACCGACTTGACCGTAATGCCGGGCGGAAGGGATTTGGCGACCTCCTCAAGGCGATCCGCGACTGCGGAAGCGACCACCCGGCTATTGCCATCGGCAAGCATGAGCGCGGTTCCGACAACGATTTCCTTGCCGTTTTCGGAAGCCGAGCCGGTGCGCAGTTCGCCGCCGATCTGGACAGTGGCAACGTCGCGAACCGCGACAGGGACACCGCCACGACTGGCAACGGTCGCGCGGCCGATTTCATCGACCGAGCGGATGCGGCCATCGGCGCGGACGAGGAAGGCTTCGCCGCCCCGTTCGACAAAGTTCGCGCCGACAGAGATGTTGGCGCGTTCGAGGGCTTCGGCCAGTTCGGAAAAGGAGATGCCGTAAGTCGAGAGCTTGGACGCATCGGGCTGGACAACAAACTGCTTCTCATAGCCGCCGATCGAGTCGATCCCGGCAACGCCTGACACTGTCTTGAGCTGCGGGCGGATCACCCAGTCCTGAACCGTGCGCAAATAGCCAAGCTTGGCCACCTCATCGGTCAGGATTTCACCAGACGGTGTCATATAGGAGCCGTCTGGCTGGAACCCTGGCTGGCCCGCGACTTTGGGCGCGGCCTTGCTGCCGGGTTTGGCAAAATCGACGGTGTACATGAGCACTTCGCCAAGTCCGGTTGAAACCGGACCCATTTGTGGCTCGACCCCTTCGGGCAAAGTGCCTTTTGCCTGATTGAGCCGTTCGGCCACCTGCTGGCGCGCGAAATAGAGATCGGTGTGATCCTCGAAGATCACTGTTACCTGGCTGAAGCCGTTGCGCGAGATCGAGCGCGAGCTTTCCAGCCCCGGGATCCCTGCCATCGCTGTTTCAACGGGAAAGGTAACAAGCCGCTCAATATCGAGCGGCCCGAGATTGGGCTCGACCGTATTGATCTGCACCTGTTTGTTGGTGATGTCGGGAACGGCGTCGATCGGCAGCTTCATCAGCTCCGACAAGCCGTAGGCGGAAATGATCAGCGTCAGGATGACCACGCCCCAGCGGAAGCGGATCGACGCATCAAGAAGTTTCTCGATCATCTCAGTGCTCCGCCTCGCCCTTGCCGAGTTCGGCTTTGAGGAGGAACGCGCCCTTGGTCGCGATGGTGACGCCCGGTTTCAGCCCATCGACGATCTCGATCCGTCCGCCACCGCGTTTACCGGTGACCACAGTGGTCGCGAGGAACCCCTTGGCGGTCCTGACGAACACGACCTCGCGGCCTTCGACCGTCTGCACGGCTTCCTCCGGCAGCGCGATGAGGCCGTTATCGCCACCTCCACGCGGCTTGATCCTTGCGCGCAGGCCCTGACCGGGGGTCAGCCCACCAATGCCTTGCGGTACCAGGATGATCGTCGCGGTCTTGCTATCAGGATCGAGGGTCGGAGTTGCTGAGCGCACCACCGCGTTCAGGGTCTCCCCGCCCAGCAGTTCAATCACCGCGCTATCGCCTGGCTGAATGCGCCGTGCATCGGCGGCCAGAACCGATGCGTTGATCTGGATGCGGGTAGGGTCGGAAACGCGGAACAACTCGGTGCCGGCGAGGACATAGGCCCCGAGCCTCGCGTCGGCCTTGGTGACCCGCCCGGAGATCAGGCTGATGACAGAAAGACTTCGCCCATCGCCGGACACCCTTGCGGCTGATGCAGCGGACTGCGACCGCCGTGCCTCGGCCTCGGCCTCGGCCAGCGCTGCGGCTGCACCCTCAAGGTCTTGCCGCGCCGTAACGCGCGCATCGAACAGGCGCTTTTCGCGCGCATACGTCGAGCGCGCCAGCGCCAGTTTCGCCGATGCGGAGCTTCGTTCAGCGGCGATGGAGGCTGCGTCGCGGCTCTCCATGGTTGCCACTGCTTCTCCGGCCCGGACATAATCGCCGAGTTGCCGGTTGATCCGGACAATCGCGCCATCTGCACGTGCCGTCAGCACCGCTTCGCCTTGCGGCGTTGAGGCAACCATGCCCTGCGCCAGAATTTCAGCACCAAGTCCGCCGGACTGTATCGTTTCTGTTGCGATACCAGCAGCCTGGGCGCGTGCCGCGTCAATCTCGACCTGGCCTTCTACATGCCCTTCTTCTTTCTCCTCGGCATGTTCGCCTTCCGCCGAAGCGGCAGTGGTAGGCGCTGGCGCGAATACCGAACGGCCAAGCATGATGCCGCCTCCGCCAAGCACGAGTGCTGCAATGGCGACCCCGGCGATTAGTTTCGTCTTGTTCTCATCTTCGGTCATCGATCAATCCCCTGCGCGCGCATTGGCGCGGATCAGTGCGGCGAGCGCACGAGCGCGATCGAGGCGAGCCTCGATCAGCGCGGTTTTGGCTGTGGTGAGGGCGGCTTGTGCGTCGAGCAGTTCGAGCAGGCTGAATTTGCCCGCGCTGTAGCCGATGCGGGCAAGTTGGACGGCCTCTTCGGCCTGCGCCAGCGATGGCCCCGACAGCGCTGCGACCCGTGCATCGGCGGCACCCAGCAGCATCCGTGCATCATGTTGGGCACGGCGTGCGGTGAGACGCGCTTGCGCTAGCGCTGCTTCGCTGGCGAGGCTGTCGGACTGTGCCGCTTCGATCCCGCCGCGGTTGCGGTTGCGGATCGGCAGCGGGATCGAGAAGCCCGCCACAAAGGCAGTTTCGCGGCCATCGTTAATGCGCCGCACGCCGCCGCTCGCGGTGACATCGGGGACGGCTTCGGCACGAGCGACACGGATGCGCGCTTGGGCGGCATCGCGCTCGGCAGCTGCAAGCTGCTCGTCGAGCGAGGGTGTCTCGGGTGGCAATGCACCGGGCACTGCTTCATCTCCCGAAATAGACGCCGATAGTTCGGAATCGCCGCTCCCAATCAAATCTGCAAGCAGACGGCGAGCGGCAAGCAACTCGCCAAAGGCCAGCGCTTCTTCAGCCTGCGCTTCGGCTAGCAGCGCCTCGGCACGGAGCTGGCGTAAAGGAGGATCGCGACCAACCTCGACCAGCAACCGTGCGGTGCGTGCCAATTCGCGCGCTTGCCCGACATTATCCCGCGCCAGCACCGCGCGGTCTTCGGCGGCACGCAATTCGGCATGGCCAACGCGAATATCGCGCGCAAGATCGGCCTCGGCGCGGCGAAGCGACAGCAAGGCGAAATCGCGTTCCGACGTTGCAACTGCAACGCGAGCACTACGCTTGCCGCCCAGTTCGATACGCTGGCTGAGTGCCAAGGTCGTCTCGGCGCTCCGCGTGTCACGGTAAGGGCCGGTCCCGGCGAAGTTCTCGACCTCGAGCGAAATCTCCGGATTAGGCGAAACGCCGGCTTGCCGAGCCCGTGCCTCTGCAGCCTGGGCCTGGGCGCGTGCTTGAGCGATACGCGGCGAGTTTTGCGAACCTTGGGCAAGTGCGTCAGGCAGCGAGACCTCGGCCGCCCAGGTATGGGAGCTGCTGGCCAGAATGGCTGATGCGATCAACAGTCGGAACTTCATCTCACGCACCACCGGAATTCTGTTCGGAGGGCGCGGCCAATCCCGAACAAGCATTCACAGGGCCGCGCGTGCGATCCCCCTCTCGGTCATGAATCACATGCGAGATCCGGACGGTGTCGACCGTTGTGGCGGCAACGTCAGCCGAGGTTGCGAAGCGCCACTGCCCCCGAGAATGAAACCGGTATTTCTTCCAGTCTGTTTCCTGACAAGCGACTGCCTGCCCGTGCCTGAGAAGTTCGATGTGCAGGTCACCCCTGCTGCGGGCGAACCACCGCTTTTGGCGGACATAGCCGCTGACGAGCGTGCGGCCGCCGTCAGCCTTGACCTTCACCCAGAGAATATAAATCGATGCGTTCGGGTCAATTTGGACCGGAATATCGACGCGGGTCGAACGAGCGTCGGCAGGTGCCGCGGCGATGAGCGCAGCAGGCGCAATCGCGCCAAGAAGCAAGTGTCGCATGGAATGAGAATCCTGAAAATGCCAGTACCGGCACCGGAATGACCGGCGCGCATAAAGCTGGGCTTTCAGGCTGCGGGCGGCTCCGTGAGCGGAGCGAGAGCGAGCGAGCGCATCGGCTGAACGATGAGCGGCATAATCGCCGCCTTGCCGTCCCAGACCTCTAGCGAGGCGGAATCAGAATCCGTAGCCAGCGCTACGCCGCAATGGTGATGGACCAAGGCATGACAAGGCGATCCGCCGTTCTGCTCCGGGTCCTGTTGATTGCCGCCATCAGCATGATCATGCATGTCGAGAACTTCGATGCCGTGTCCGGCCAGTAGATTGTCGGCATGCGCAGTTTCAGGCGCGGCGACGCCGCCAAACAAAATGGCAAACATCAGGAACATCGAGAAGAGCCGAACCCGCATGGTAGCGCGCCTACCAGTCAGCTTCAAAGTCGGCAAGAAGATGCTCACGACTTATCGTTCATTCTTGCCAGAAGGTCTTGCGGAATTGGCATCGGACGAAAGGCGCTGACTTTCGCGCGGCCCGTGTTTCCAACAGGTAAACGCCCCGAAATCGCGCCTAACGGCGCCAGCACAATACGCAGGCATTGTCCTATTGCCTCACGAAGGTCTCGTTCGTGCAACGCATAGCGGAGCATCGCGCAGTGACTGGCCAGATGGAGAGTGAGGTAGGGCTGTGATACAATATGCGTCCGCTCAAGAGCTTGCCAGGCGGTCGTGCTATCACGGTCAGCGCATGCCACCCTGAAAACCGCCGCTTCCTCGGCGATCAGCGCGCGAGCCTCGTCACGTGTCATGCAATGGCCTCCTGCATTTCGCACAGCTCACGACGAAATATCGGTGTGCGGCCGAAGCCAAGGAGTGCCAGAATCGCAACCACGGCCAGATCAGGCCATGTCCGGCCCGGCCCACCACGCCCAAAAAGGCAGCCACAACGGCATTGATGCCAGTTGCCTCATTTCGTGAGCAGATCCAGACCGATCGCATATTCACCCGCGCCTCTTATTGGCGCACTAGTCTGAGGCCATTGGCGACCACGATAAGACTCGCGCCCATATCGGCAAATACAGCCATCCACATCGTGCCATAGCCGAACATCGTGAGCGCCAGAAAGACCGCCTTGATACCGAGTGCCAAAGTGATGTTCTGGATGAGCACGGTCCGGGTCATGCGGGATATCTGGACAAAACGCCCGATCTTGTTGAGATCATCGTCCATCAAGGCGACGTCGGCCGTCTCGATGGCGGTATCCGAACCGGCCGCCCCCATCGCAAAGCCGATGTCGGCGCGCGCGAGCGCGGGTGCGTCGTTGATACCATCGCCGGCCATGCCGATATACCGACCGTCACGGATATAGCGTTCAATCGCCTGGAACTTGTCCTCTGGAAGCTGGTCGCCAAGCGCTTTGTCGATCCCGACCTGCTGAGCAATGGACGCAGCTGTGCGGGTGTTGTCGCCGGTCATCATGACCGTCTCGATGCCAAGCTCGCGCAGCGCCTGAATGGCAACGCGGCTGCTGTCCTTGATGGTGTCGGCGACGGCGAGGAGAATGAGTGGCTCCTTCCCGTCGGTCAGGACAATCACTGTCTTGCCCTGCGCTTCCAGCTCGGTGAGCCGCGCCTCAACCGCCGGCGAGCAAACCCCGGTTTCGTGGATCAGGCGGTGATTACCGAGCAGATAGTCCACGCCGCCGACCGTGCCCTTCACCCCGCGCCCCGGCAACGCCGCAAATCCGGCCACCTCAAGCAAGGCTATGCCGGACATTCGACCGGCCTCAGCAATGGCGAAAGAGACTGGATGGTCTGAGCGTGCCGCGAGACTCGTCGCTATGCGGAGGCTGTCGATCTCCTCTGATGGGCCGAACCGCACCGTATCGGTCAGCGCGGGCTTGCCGTGCGTGATCGTCCCGGTCTTGTCGAGCGCGAGCACCGTGAGCCTGTGTCCCTGTTCGAGATAGACCCCGCCCTTGATCAGTATCCCCCGGCGCGCTGCTGCCGCCAGGCCGCTGACGATCGTTACGGGGGTCGAGATGACGAGAGCACAAGGACAGGCGATCACCAGCAATACCAGCGCCTTGTAGATCCAGTCTTGCCAATTGCCCGCGAGCAGGAGCGGCGGAACGAGGGCGACGCCAATTGCGACGAAAAACACGACCGGTGTGTAAATGCGTGCAAACTGGTCGACGAAGCGCTGCGTCGGCGCGCGTGCGCCTTGTGCGGACTCGACGGCCTCGATGATCCGGGCCAGCGTCGAGTGACCTGCATCGGCGGTGACTTCATATTCGAAAGAGCCGGCTTCGTTGAGCGTGCCGGCGAACACCTGATCTCCTGGCGCTTTCTCGACCGGCATGCTCTCGCCAGTGATGGCCGCCTGATTGAGTGTCGAATGGCCGCTGGTGATGCTGCCATCGAGCGCGATGCGCTGGCCCGGTTTGATCCGGACCAGCGAGCCGATCACCACGGTCGCAGCGGGCTGATCGCTCCACGAGCCATCCGGCTGGCGGACGGTGGCGTAGTCAGGCGCAAGCTGGACGAGGCTGCGAATGGCGTTGCGGGCGCGATCGAGTGACCGCGCCTCGATCACTTCGGCGATGGAAAACAGGACCATGACCATCGCGGCCTCGGGCCATTGCCGGATCACAAGCCCCCCTGTTACGGCAATGCTCATCAGCGCGTTGATGTTGAGATTGCCGTGGCGCAGAGCAATCCAGCCCTTGCGGTAGGTATCTAAACCGCAAGTGAAGACGGCGAGCAAGGCAAGCAGAGCCGCCGTCCATTCCGGCATTCCCAGCAGGTCGACGCTTTCCGCAGCTATCGCGGCGCCGACGCCCAAAGCCAGCGGCCACAGTGGCTTGGTCTGCGGCGCTTCGTCGAAATTTTCTGTCCGGGCATTGTTGATGTTCTCGGCATTCATGCCGAGCTCCCGGATCGCGGCCTCAACTGCCGGCAGTCCGTCGGCGCGGTGGACGACTGTCAGTACCCGCTGCATCAGATTGAACTCGAGCGACTTGACTTCGCCCATGCCGCTAAGCTTCTTGCGGATAAGCGCTTCCTCGGTCGGACAATCCATTTGGGCAATCCGCAGACGCGCTACGCTGCTGCCCTCAGGCACGACAGAGGCGGAAGACACCGATCCTGACGAGGCAGAGACAGGCGCCGGACAAGTGCCGCAGCAATCATCAGCCATTCGTTGGTTCTCCGTCACGCGGCACCCGGCCTGTTGGCGAGCCTGCCGTTGTACCAGGCGCCCGCCATAACGATCGCCACCGTCAAGAGCTGTGCGCCGACGGATTCCCAGGTCGGGAACAAGCCAAGCACCGGAATGCGCGGTATTTGCGAGAGCGGAGCGATGTCAATCATCCCGGCCTCCTGCAATGCGGCCACGCCCTTGCCCGCCAGCACGACCGCAAGGACCGCAATCAGCGCCGAGCTATATTTGAAGAACTCGCTAACCGGCAGCTGGGCGCTGAACCGCAGCATGGCCCATGCGACAAGCCCCAAGACAAACACCGCTGAAGCTGCACCTGCGAGGATGACAGCGCCGCTCCCTTGCGCGGTCAGCGCCGCATAGAACAGGATCGTCTCGAACACCTCGCGGTAGACGACAATGAATGCGAGGCCGAAGAGGAACCATGCCGAGCTGCGCGACAAGGCCTTGCTGAGCGTCTCGTTTATATAGCGCTGCCATTCGCCTGCTTGGGACTTGCCGTGCATCCAGATGCCGACGGACAGCAAGACGGCGGCCGCAAACAGCGAGCCGAACCCTTCGGTCAACTCGCGGCTTGCGCCGCTCACGCCAATGAAGAAGGTCGCCACGGCCCAGGTGACGGCACCGGCGATGAGGGCCACGATCCATCCGCCATGCACATGGCGGACCAACTCGCCGCGATCGGCCTTCCGAAGAAATGCGATCATGGCAACAACGATCAGCAGTGCTTCCACCCCTTCACGCAGGAGGATCGTGAATGCGCCGATGAAGGTCGACGCGGTGCTGGCGGCATCGGGTGACAGCACCTCTTCGGCATCGCTGAACAGCGCATCGAGGACAGCGACCCGATCCTTGACTGCGGCCACGGGCTCGCCGCGACCGATGGCCGCGCGAAGGTTGCCCATTTCCGCCTCGATCCGCGCCATCAAGGTGGCATCGCGCGAAGCCAGGGCAGGCTCGACCGGCTCAAATCCATCGAGGTAAGCCGACAGTGCCAGCTTCTTGGCTCCTTCCCTGTCGCCCGCCTCATAGGCTCTTATGCTCGCCTGCAATTTGTCATGGGCCAGCGTCAGTGATCCGGCCCTCGATGCTGCCAGCGCCTCGGGATGGGCGCGCAGATAGGCGAGGACAGCATCGGCCTTGTCCTGCCCGATTTGCCCGCCAAGCGCCGTGGGGGTTAAACCCGCGAGCGCAGCCAGATTGGGTATGCGGCTCCTCAGGGCCGGATCGGTCTTCCACAGCTGTTCGCCCTTATCGCTGTCGGTGAAGGCGAACCGGCTCGCGTAGAAGGCCAGGTTCCAGCGGTCTTGCGAGGGCAATTCGGAGAAACTGCGCATGGCCGTTCCGTCCAGCCCCTGACCGATGACCTGATAGAGGGCAAACGGGCTGCGTTCGCGGGCACGGCCCGCATCCCGGAAAGCGACCGGCGCAGGGTCGAGTTTGGCGGCATCGGGGCCGTGACCGTCGCCGTGCAGGCCGTGACAGCCCGCGCAATTTTGCGCGTAGAGCGCCGCGCCGCGTGCCAGGTCCGGGGCCTTGGCCGGCGCCAGTGGAACCGGATATGCGGCCAGCAAATGCGTGCCGAGCGCACGCGCCGCCCTTGCCACATCATCGGGCGCGGCTTTCCTTGCCACCATGTCCTGGAATGACCTGGCTTCGACGATCAGGCCGGCTCGGCTGGCCGATGCTGGAAGGCCCAAAATCTTGGCTTCGACGGCACTGGAGAACTCGGTCATCTCCGCATATTCCTGAGGGTTCTTGACCTGTCTGTCGGCCACCGCGCCCGGGTAATCGACCGCCACATAGTCAAGCAGTCGCCAGGCCGTTTGCACATCGTCGTCACTGGCGCTGGCAAGCGTGGGCGTGGTCCATCCCAGAGTCAGGGCGACCAAGAAGACCAATATGCTCTGTATGCCGCCACGTGCAGGAACGGTGCGATTTCGGGCGGAATTTGCTGATTCGGACTTGCTCATGGACACCCGATACAATCTACAGTAACTGTAGAAGCAAGGGATATTTGCGAACGACTCGCAATATGGAGAACAGAGATGAGTCAGCCCGCGCGTTTGGCGATTGGCGACCTGGCACGGCGAACTGGCACCAAGGTCAACACAATCCGGTTTTACGAGGATATTGGCCTGCTCCCGCGCGCGATGCGAACCGCGTCAGGAAGGCGAACCTATGACGCCGCAGATGTCCGTCGCCTTTCCTTTATCCGACATGGCCGTGGCCTTGGCTTTTCAGTCGGAGAGATACGCTCGCTGCTTGCCCTTTCGGACGAACCGGAACGTGACTGCGGTGAAGCTGCCGCGATTGCTCGTCAGCATCTGCGCGACGTCGACGAGCGGATAGCTCGACTGCAAACACTACGCATTGCCCTGGCGGACGTTGCTGCATCCTGTGATGGAGGTCGCGCTGCGGATTGCCGAGTAATCGAGGCAATCGCTGGCGCTGCCTTGCCAACCGAGGGGTGAACCGGCGACAGAACCGCGAGCAGTGGCCCCGAGATCATTTCCACGGAGGCTTGCCGATTCTCCTAGCTTCATTGCCATTTCTGATCGTCGCGATGCGATCGGAATAAGCGCTTGCTTCTACAGTTACTGTAGGTTGTACAAATATCAAATCATCCGGGAGTCGGGCGGCTCCAAACTAAGGAGTGATGCGATGCTAAGAGCGGGTGTTATTGGCCGGATTGGCCTTGCGATTGCTAGTGGCTCGGCACTTCTGGCGAGCGTCGCCATTGCCCAGTCGGCACCGGCACCCAGCCCGTGCCCCATGGGGCCAGGGATGATGATGGGTCCCGGAATGATGGGGCCTATGATGGGCCAGGGCATGATGGGGCCAATGATGGGCCCCGGAATGATGGGCTGGTACGGTCAGCCGCAAGCCAATCTCAACCTGTCGGTCGATGATGTCAGGGGTTCGGTCGAGCGCTCGATTGCGATGATGGGCAATCCGCGCCTCAAGCCCGGCCGGATCGTGGCGTCCAATGCGGACACAATCACCGCAGAGATCGTGACGGTAGACAAGGAAGCGCTCGTGCAGCGGTTCGCGGTCAACCGCCACACCGGTTATTGGCAGCAGGTGCCGTAATGCCGATGTGGGCGAACGATGCCTGCCAGAATGCAGGTTGGGGCAACTGGATGATGTTTCACGGCATCTTCTCCATCTTGCTTTTTCTGCTGGCGATCGCCGGAATCGTGGCCCTCTTCCGCCTTGGCCGAAAACCTCGCGCGAATTCCGGGGACGCGGTCAGCCGCTCCCCCGGCCTTGACGTGCTCGAACGGCGATACGCCAGCGGCGAGATGGAACGGGAAGAATATCTGCAGAAGAAGGCTGACCTCGGGGCCTAGGCATGCGGGGTTCTGATGATGCCTATGGCAATGCGTCCAATCGCTGAAAGACGGCCGACGAACACTCGTCCCAGAGCAAGCGTATTCTGGTTCCTGTTAGCCGCAGGCGTTGCCTTGAGCGGCTGTGACACGCGCCAGGCGACCGCCCAAGCGCAGGCAGAGCGCCAGACATGGGCCAATCCACAAGCGACGAGTTCCATCTCCGGTGACCCTGCGCGAGGCCAACAGATCGCTCAGGAAAGATGCGCTGCCTGTCACGGCGCCGACGGGAACGGTGGTCCCGATCCTCATGTTCCGAAGCTGGCAGGACAGAGCCTTCCCTACCTTTATTGGGAAATTCGCGCATTCAAGGAAGGCGTGCGCAAATCTGACATCATGGCCCCGAATGCTACTGCGCTCGCTTATGAGGACGTCGCCGATGTTGCGACCTACTTCAGCGGGCAGATCCGCAAACCCGATGCCCTGAAGGACGATAGTCGCGTAGCCTGGGGCGAATCCCTATTCTATTCCCGCATGCCCTCCTGCGCGATGTGCCACGGCTCTGCCGGCAGGCAAGGCGGGCTAATGATGGGAAGAGGCATGATGGGCGGAGGCATGGGGCGTGGCATGGGTGGGATGATGGGGCCAGGAACTGCCAATATCCCCAATCTCGAAGGCCAGCATGCCGCCTATATAGTCGACCAGCTTAACCGCTTTACCACCGGCGAGCGAGAGGGCGAGGTCATGAACCGCGTGGCCACGAGTCTCGGCGAGGCAGACACGCAGGCGGTCGCCGAATTCCTGTCGAGCACCCCTCGATAAGCGCCCCAACCGCCACGCGGCTGGCCCGGCAAAACGTTCCAATCTGTCCCGTGAGGAGAACATGATGAGCTATTACTTTGCCAAGACGCTCGCGACGGATTTCGAGAGCGCTGTGCGGCGCGCGACAGAAGCGCTGAAACAGGAGGGTTTCGGGATCATCACCTAGATCGACGTCAGCGACACATTCAAGAACAAACTCGGGATCGATTTCCGCGATTATCGCATCCTGGGCGCTTGCAACCCGCAATTGGCGCACGAAGCGCTACAATTGGAGAACAAGGTTGGCACAATGTTGCCCTGCAACGTCGTTGTCCAGGATCAGGGCAGCGGAAGCATCGAGGTCGCGGCGATTGACCCGGTCGCCTCGATGATGGCCATTGAAAATCCAGAGCTAAAACTTGCCGCTGAACAGGTGCGCGAGAAGCTGCGCAGAGCGATCGAAGGCCTTTAGACAAGACCTTGTTTCCGGAGCGCTCCGGACGAACGCTGGACTGTGGATGCCTAGGCACCGCTTGGATGGCGGCAACCTGCTGCGCTTGGACTGTGCGACCACTGACCGGTCCGGCACCGGCGACTTGCAGGCTGGGAATCGACGCGCTAAGCGCCTCTCTGTCATCTGGGGAGTAGCCAGTCGCCTGCAAGGGCGAGCCTTCGTGTCAACATACTCGGTCGAGAGGCCGTGGTGCGAAGGAAGCGGGGCACCGCTTGGGCTAGACCAATGGCATCGCATCTCCGTCCGGGCCGGGCGGCGAGAGCGATGTCCGTTGGTTCATCAACGCCGCCCGGCCCGGAGACTGCTCATGGAAGCATTGTTGACCTCTACTGCGGTCGTCGCTCTCGCTGAGATCGGTGACAAGACCCAATTGCTTGCGATTGTTCTCGCGACACGGTTCCAAAAACCCCTGCCGATCGTCGCCGGCATATTCGCCGCGACAATCGCCAACCATTTCCTTGCCGCCCTGGTGGGCTCGCAGGTCGCCTCGATCCTCGACGGCCAGTGGTTCCGTTATGCCATCGCGATTTCGTTTATCGCTATGGCCGCGTGGACCCTGATCCCCGACAAGCTGGACGACGAAGAGCACAAGCCAGCCCGGTTCGGTGCCTTCGTCACCACCCTGATCGCGTTCTTCCTGGTCGAGATGGGCGACAAGACGCAGGTCGCAACCATTGCGCTGGGCGCGCGCTTCCACGATGTCCTTGCGGTCACGACAGGCACCACGCTCGGCATGATGCTGGCTAATGTTCCGGCCGTCTTCCTCGGACATGAAGTGCTGAAATACGTACCCTTGAAGATTGTCCGCATGATCGCGGCCGGCCTCTTCCTGATCATCGGTCTGTGGGTACTGGCCCAGACGGCCGGTTTGATGGGCGTCTGAGCGAATGGGCAGTGCCGCCGGGGTCACAGCCGGCGCGCCCCCAATTCAGATATCGGCCTTCAGCGGCAGTTTGAAACGGCATTGCAGCTGTCCTTGCACCCGCAGCCAGCATTGGTTCGCCTGAGCTTGCGCACAGCGAGCCAGGTGCCGCCTCCTGCCAGAGCAAATGCGGGGACGACGATGCACAGGACCGTATCGAGCGACACGGCAGCGAAGCCAATTGCCGCGCCTCTCGGCCTTTCTCGGCGCCTTTGCTGGCGCAAGGCTGGTGCGCAAGGTAACGCTTCGCGCGGTGCAGCTCGTGGTCGCGCTTGCCATGATCGTCCTAGGAGCGGGATTGGCGTCCGGGCTTCTCTGAATGGGCCTGACCCGAGAGTCAGGACGACCGGCGAATTACGCATCAATTGGGGTTCCCAATACGACGATCGCAAGACCCAATATGGCCAGGCCGGCGTAGCACACGGTCCTGAAAATTTTGCGCGCGTCATTCAACCGCCAGGCCCGGACTGCAGCCAGGCAGGATTGAATGGCGTAATAAAGAGCAAAGGCCCGTGAAGCGTAACTGATGATCGAGAATATGTCCGCGATCCAGGTCAGAACGAGGCCGGAGAAGACGACGAGGACATAACCCCAACGCGGGTCGAGCCTGAGTTTCGATGCCGTCAATTCCTCAACCAGGCCACCGGCACCGGCCGTATCCGCCACGGCTGCGCTGAACTGCGAACTCAATGCCGCAAGAATCAACATCGGCGCAAGCAATGTCGATACGCGCGTCATAAGATCGATGATCGCCGTTTCACTCAGCGCGAAACCGCCACTTGCAAAGCTCGCTGAGAGCGGAATGACGTAGGTCATGTAAATTGCGCTGGCGACCAATTGGGCAATCAGCATGGAACGGATGCGGATCGATGGTGCATAGCTGTCGCCAAGATATCGGGACGTCTCAAATCCCTGCACCGTGACAAGTAGCCCGAAGACCAGCGGATATCCGTCGGAAAATCCCCAATGGACCTTGTTTGTGACCAGTTCGCCTGCCTGCCACCTGAACGCCGCGAAACTTACAAGTCCTCCGAGCAGGCCGACAATGATCGCCAGCTTGAGACTGACCGCGACCTGCTCCATTCGTTCGAGCGAGGCGAAGCCACGCAGAAACCCCACGACGAGAATCAGTCCGTAGGCCAGCGTCGTCAGGAAGCGTGCGAGCAAACCGGTATCAGACCCGACAATCCGGGCTGCGAAGGAACCAAAGAGATTGAGATAGTAGGCAACGGAAACCAAATAAGCGAGTGTCAGCATCCAGGATGACAGCTTCTCCACGTGATACACGAAGGAGCCTTC
Source organism: Novosphingobium sp. (assembly GCA_020446595.1). GTDB lineage: Bacteria > Pseudomonadota > Alphaproteobacteria > Sphingomonadales > Sphingomonadaceae > Novosphingobium. Next base: position 20,583 of record JAGREJ010000162.1, read on the forward strand.
CTGTCCTCCCCCTTCGGCGAGCACCGCTATATTGAAGCGGATCACAGTTCCGAAGGCAAATCCGGCGAGACAGAGCAACGCCATGGGGAGCCATGCCCATTTGCCAAAGTGGCTGACGAGAATCGGCCCGACGATGAGAAACCCACTGCCTATGATAGACGCAAGTGGGGTAATTGTCGCACGCCACAGGAGACCTCGCGCCAAGGCGGGCGAAGCCAGCAGGATCAGGCCCGTCAGCGAACCGACCAATACCGCAATATCCGGAATTCCCATGTCGAGAACTGTCAGCCCTTTGTTCCGTTCGGCGCAATAGCCGACAAGCCGCGAGCGAGTTCTATAATAGCGCTAGAACCAGAATCTGACGCCAATGACAAAATTGGTCGCAGATGTGCCTTCGCCAAGCACCCGAGCATAATCTGCACTTCCGCCCAGCTTCCACTCCTGCTCGATACCCACGTAAGGCGCAAACTCGCGGGCAAATTCGTAGCGCAGACGCAGACCGACTTCGGCAGTGTCGAGTCCGGCCCCGATCCCGAGTTCGGGAATATCCTGCGCCGACAGATTCAGTTCGACACGCGGCTGGAGGATCAGGCGCTGGGTAATACGCTGGTCAAGCTCAGCCTCGATGCGTGCGGTGAAATCGCCTGTTGTCGAGAGGAACGCTGTGGCATCGACCTCGAACAGGTAAGGTGCGAGGCCCTGAACGCCAATAACTGCATGAGTGCGGTTGGGGCCGGTCAGATCTTGCCGGATACCCGCCTGCAGGTCCCACCAGGGACCGATCGCATGACTCCAAAGGCCCTGCACCTCGGCCGCTTCTGGTTTTTCTCCGAAGCTGCCTTCGCCTTCGCTCTTGAACCAGAACTTGTCGAGGTCGCCGCCGTAATAGCCCTGGACATCCCAGAGGTAACCGTCCTTGCCATGACGCGCACGATATTCGGCGCGATCGGCCTGCAACCAGAAGACCGGCATGCCACTCACTTCGCGGACAACCGAGGCGCGGGACGCGGCCATCTTCTCAGCACCGACGAAAGCATCGGCGGCAAAGGCAGGGCCTTCGAACGCTTCAGGCGGAGGCGGTGCCTGGGGGATCGGCGCATCATTCGGCATCGCGGAGTGGTCCACGCCTGAATGCCCCATCACCCCGGGATCCACCGCTCCGTGGTCCATAGCCCCATGGTCCATGATCCCGTGATCCATTGTAGAATGGTCCATTTGGGAGGGAACCATCGAGCCGTGGTCCATCTGCGAATGGTCAGTGGCACCGTTCTCGGCGTTGGGTTCTTGGGAGGTCGGCGCCTGCGCAGCGGCATCGGTGCCTTGTGCATGCTGCGAGCCGTGCTGATGGTCCTGCGCCAAGGCTACGCCGGGCACCAGGGTAAGCGGGAGGATGAGAAGCATCGCAGCGCGCATCAGCCTTCTCCTCCCGGCAGCGGGCGGACCGTCACGATCTGAAACATACCGTTGTGCATGTGGTAGATGAGATGGCAGTGAAACGCCCAGTCGCCTGGCTCGTTCGCCGTCAGATCGAATTGCGCGCTGCCACCCGGCTGGACGATGACCGTGTGTTTCAATGGCTGATGTCCATGCGGAGCACCGTTCACCAGCTCGAAGAAATGCCCGTGCAGGTGGATCGGGTGGGCCATCATCGTGTCGTTGACGAGCTTGACCCGGACCCGTTCGTTGAAGGCGAAACGGACTGGGTCATCGGTAACGGCGGAGAACTTCTGGCCGTCGAACGACCACATGTACCGTTCCATGTTACCGGTCAGATGAATCTCCTTCATCCTCGTCGGCCGGCGCATATCCAGGTTCATTTTCGCCGACACGAGTTGCCTGTAGTTGAGGACGCGATGACCAACGCCGGCAAGGCCGATACCGGGATCGCCCATGCGGTCCACGGGGTTCATGGAGACCATGTCGACGCCGGGTCCAACCTTCACGCTTGGCGGAAGCAGTGACGTGTCGCGCATCGACATCGAGTCCATGTCCATCGATCTGTCCATGGTACCCGAAGCGGCGCCGGATGAACCGGTATCCATTCCCTCCATTGCGCCATGATCCATCCCGCCGTGGTCCATGCTGTCGGCAGTCAAACCGTGATTCATGCCCATATCGGCCATAGTCAGAAGAGGGGGATCGCGCAGCAGAGGAACGTCGGCACGCGCGCCGGGGCGGCTCGCCAGCATGCCGACACCCATGCCTGAACGGTCCATCGCCTCGGCGACGATCGCGAAAGCGTCTGCGCCGGTCGGCTCGACGATGACATCGTAGGTCTCGGCGTTGCCGATCTGGAACTCGTCGACTTCGATCGGACGAACGTCCTGCCCGTCGGCGGCGATGACCTTCATCGGCAGGCCGGGAATGCGCACATTGAAGAACGTCATCGCCGCGCCGTTGATGAAACGCAGGCGAACCCGCTCACCCGGATTGAAAGCAAATTCCAACCCGTCTTCGGGTCCATGACCGTTGAGGAGGTAGCTGTAGAGCGGCGCGGAAACGTCCGAGATATCGGTCGGCATCATGCGCATGCGGGCCCACATCCGGCGTTCAGCGCCCGAGAGGGGATAGTCGTCAGTCGCCGTGGTCTTCTGGAAGTTGAAGGGTGCTTCTCCGACCTTCAGCTTCTTCATCAGCACATGCGGGTCCATCGGCGACCAGTCGGAGAGCATCACGACATAATCGCGATCGACCTGGTGGGGGTCACCGTTCGCCGGGTCGATAATGATCGGGCCATAATGACCCATCGGCTCCTGCAAGGTGTGCGCGTGCCACCAGTAGGTCCCGGCCTGCCGGATCGGAAATTCGTAGCGGAACCGTTCACCCGGCTCGACAGCGGCCATGGTCACGCCTGGGACGCCGTCCATCAGAAATGGGACGAGCAGACCGTGCCAGTGGATCGAGGTTCCCATAGAGCTGTTATTCTCGAGGTCGACCACAAGATTCTGGCCCTCACGAAGACGCAGCAAGGGACCGGGCAGCGTTCCATTGACTGTCACTGCCGGACCGTGGCGACTGGCGGTGGCGAAGCTTGAGTCCGCAACGGTCATCGTCAGATGCTCACCCGAAAGAACGTCGCTGCCTTTGCGCGCCATCGTCCCGCCGTGGCTCCCGCGTGCCCAGGCCGGCAGGGCATGACCAAGCCCTAGCAGGCTCGCTGCCAAGGAGCTGCGCGTAAGAAATTTCCGGCGATCGATCGCGAACCTGTCGCTTAGAGGTGTAGTGCTCATATTACCGCTTACGCCGGGAGCGGGATTACCCCTCAAACAAAATCGAGTTTCTCGCGCAGCCGCTGCCGCGCGCGGTAAACGCGGGTCTCGATTGTTTTCTCGGTTACGCCGAGAAGTTCGGCGGCTTCTCGCTGACTGCGTCCGTCTATGGCAACCAGGACGAGCGCTTCGCGCAACCGTATCGGCAGGTGCTCAATTTCGCGGGAGACTTGTCGCAGCGCCTGCCGATCGGCAATCTCGGATTCCGCGTCCGGCGCGTCGGATGCTACCGGCAGGTCCGGATCGAACGCACCAAGGCCCAGGAGCATTGCCGCCTTTCGTCTCCGCAACCGGTCCCTACATTTGTTGAGAGTCACCGTCGTCAGGTAGGCCGCAATCGGCTTGGATGGGTCCAGTTTGGCGCGCGCGATCCAGGTCGAAGCGAGTGCATTTTGCAGGGCGTCCTGAGCCTCATCGCCCGACCCGAGCATACGGCGGGACAGGCTCAGCAGGCGCGGCAGGTGGATTGCCGCGAGTTGATCGAAGGCCGCTCTATTTCCGGCCCTGACCTTCTCAACCAGGTCCCTCTCAAGCGTGTCTTCCGGCCCCCGCACTGCCGGTCATTCGCCGGGTTCGCCGGTGAGAGACAAAGCCACCTGGTGATCGAAGCGCCTCTGCTGCTCCGGATCGAGCAGCGCACGCATGGCAAAGACATGCCTTACCGTCACCTTCTGGAGATCCCCCATTCGCGCGTGAACATCGTCGATCGCTGCGGCGACCTTGGGGCCGTAGTCGTGCTCCTCATCCATCGCCGCGGCCAGCCGGACATTGGCCGCACGCAGCGACAGGTCGAGTTCCTTCCTCTCGACAGCAAAACGCGTTTCGAGTTGCTCGAGCCTGCTGTTCTGCTCGGCATCGAGGTCGAGTTCATCATGGACAAAATCATGAAGGGTTTGCGGGTGGCTCGATTGGCGCCATTCGTTTGCCGCAAATGCACCGATACACCCCGCTGCCACCGCCAGCAAAATAGCCAACAGCAGCTGAAAACCGCTGATTTTCATGGTTCGACGTGAAGCAGGGCGGCAGGTGACATATTCGCGCCTTCCACCAGCTGATAGCCTGCAGGCTCGGCATGGGCGGGCGCCTGCGTTGTTCCGAATCCCGCACCAAGCCCGATGAAAGCCATGGCCGCGAAGAGCACGAAACGTGTGCGCTGCGCGGATACAGCCTCCATTTGGCCCGCTCGCATCCAGACGCCGTCCATGAAGCCGTCCGGCAGCGCCGGATCGTCTGAGAATCCCAGGCTTGCCAGAGCATTGTCCAGTCGTTGTTTGTTTCGCATCCTGTCTCGTTCCTGTCTGCTCGCCTTCTATACGCCTCCCGCGTCATTGCCCCTCAAAATAATTCTGAGGGGTGCGGCAAGTGAGGGCGTAAAACGAGCATGAAGCAGATTCCTGTCTTTCGCCAAGTCATGGCCTTGCTGGCCGTTGCGGCCTTCGCGGTGCCAATCGCCGTCCATGCGCATGAAGGGCACAAGGACGATATGAGCGACGCCGAGATGGTGCAGATGGAGATGCACGAGGCAACCGCCAAGCATGAAGAAGCGGCAGGCGCGATGCACGATCCCGAGCTCATGGCGCAGGCGCACCCATCCGCGGATGGTGTTGGCGAGCGGCAGACGCCGGAGCAGGCGCTCGAGGCAGCGATTGCAGAAAACCGGGTGACGTCGACAGGCGACTTTCTTGGACGGCTTCATCCAATCGCGGCGCATTTCCCGGTCGCTCTGCTGCTCATGGCCGCCCTTGCCGAGCTCCTTCTGGCGCTGCGGCCTGCGCTTGGTCTCGAGACGACCGTGCGGTTCCTTGTTGCCGGTGGCGCGATAGGTGCCTTGGTCGCCGCATTGCTTGGCTGGTTTGCTGCGGGCTGGCGGCTTTCGGACAGGTCGCAAACGCTTGGGATTCATCGCTGGAACGGCTCGGCGGTTGCGGGGGTGGCGTTCCTTGCTGCGTGGTTCGCATTCCGCTCTAACCGGCGATCAGGCCTCCGCGTCACGCTCGCGATCCTTGCAGTCGCCCTCGTCGTTCAGGGTTATCTCGGCGGCGAGATGGTCTTTGGCCCCAATCATCTTGGTCTGGAGTAAACACGATGCGGAGTTTCATTCTGACCCGCGCGGCTCTCTTTGGGCTGATGCCGGCAGCGGCCCTTTTGCTCGCTGGATGTGATAGAAAGCCGGAGGAAGCTTCGCAGGACAGCGTCCCGGCGCTCTCGGAATCTGCAGCGCCCGAGAATGAGACGATCGCAGAGAGTCTGGAGCCCGGCGAACCTGAACAGTCCGAGACGGCTGCGGCTGACGTCCCTTTGCGAACGCCGGTTGAGCCCAGACCTGGCCGAAACAGCGGTGCGCAGGAAGATGATGCAGGCTCAGTGCCAAAAGCCACCCAGCCAGCTGCGCCGCAGGAGGCACTGCCAGTCGATCCGCACGCAGACCACGACATGTCGACCATGTCCAATCACGCGATGGAAGGAATGGAACACAAATGAAGATATTTGATCCGGGAACGTCCCGTACGGGCCTAATTGCGCTGCTGGGAACCATGTTCCTTGCCGCATGCAGCGGTGTCGCACAGGCAGCGAGCTATACCATGTTTCGCGATCCGAACTGCGGTTGCTGCGAGGCCTGGGCCGCACATATCCGCGAGGGCCTGCACGCCGACGTGGCGGTGCAGGACAGCGCCGACATGGGTGCGGTCAAAGACCGCGAAGGCGTCCCCGAAGAGCTTCGCTCGTGCCACACGATGATCGTCGATGGCTATGTCATCGAAGGCCATGTGCCAGCCGCCGATATTGCGCGCCTGCTGCGCGAGCTCCCCGCCGGGGTCGAGGGGATGGCAGTCGCCGGAATGCCGCTCGGTTCGCCGGGTATGGAAATGGACGGGCGCACCCAGCCTTACCAGGTCATTGCCTTCGGCAAGGCGGGGCGCACGGTATTCAGTAGGTACAACTAAACAAGACGAGGAGAACCAACATGAAAAAGCAAATAATTTTCTTGGCGGGCATACTACTTGCCGGTCCGGCGATGGCTCAGTCCGAACAGGCCGCGCCAGATCAGGTCGCGCCTCCAGCTGAAATGCCGCAGAAGTGCGAAATGATGCACAATGGCAAAATGATGCAGGGCATGATGGCCAAAGAAGAAGACGGCAAGATGATGTGCCGGATGATGGACCACTCGCAAATGGACCACGCCATGATGGATCAGTCTCAGATGGATCACGGAACGAAGGACCACTCGCAAATGGGCCACGGACAAATGGGCAAGCCGGAATCCAATAGCGCACCGGATAGCGAAGCTTCGCCTGCCGATCCCGCCGCACAGGATCACGCGGCGCATCCTGGCCATGGCCCCGGTTAGGTCGCCAAACTTGGCAATGAATGATCGCCCCGATGGGCGACGGGATCAGCGCGCCTGCTTTTCCAGAAGGGCGATAAGTTCAGCGATTTTAGCTCGCTGGTCGCCCTTCGACCCCAGTTCGATAGCCTCTTCGAGACAATGGCTCGCATGGATCTTGAGCACCTCCATGCGCGCCGAACGCAAGGCAGCCTCCATTGCCGCGAACTGCTGGAGAATATCGATGCAATACCGGTCCTCTTCCATCATTTTGGCAATGCCGCGCGCCTGGCCTTCGATCCTGCGCATGCGCGCGATTTCTCGTGAGAATTTATCGCTCATCGTCTCTCCCATGCCAGCTTTTCGAGGTTGAGCCAATCATTCGCCAAATCAGCAACTCTTGAAACAGGAAACCGTATATACTATACTCCCCTTATGTATCATGAGCAACAGGAGGCCTGTAATGACCGATACAACCTTGAAGCAAGGGATTCGCATCTGGGGCTGGACGCTCAGTCTGTTCCTGCTCATCACGTATCTCCTGTGCGTGGGCTATGGCCTGCTCGTCCCGGCCAAATTTCATATGCTCGATGCGTGGGCACCGCTCCTGCCGGGCTTTGAATGGCTGACGTGGCCAGGCTTTATCGCGGGCGCGGTCGGAAGCTTCCTTTACGGATGGTACGCGGCGGTTTTGCTGGTGCCACTGCATCGCTTCTTCAGCTCGAAGTGAGTGCGAACGCGCGGCAAACTCAACTCTGATCGGCCAGTGCCTGGGAAAGGGCAGACTAAATGAGCATCTCGGAGAAACCTTCGCTCAGATTCCTTGGCGCGACGGGAACCGTAACGGGTTCGCGCTACCTGATCGAGGCTAAGGGTCGTCGGATCCTAATCGATTGCGGGCTCTTCCAGGGGTATAAACAGCTTCGCGAACGAAACTGGAAGCCGTTCCCGGTGCCGCCGAAATCCATCGACTGCGTGCTGCTTACGCATGCTCACCTTGACCATTCCGGCTATCTGCCCGCGCTGGTCCGAAACGGCTTTCAGGGCCATATCCATTGCACGCCGGCTACGGCCGAACTCTGCGGCCTGCTGCTCCCCGACAGCGGCCATCTGCAGGAGGAAGAGGCCCGCTATGCAAAGCGCAAGGGCTATTCCAGGCATGCGAACCCAAAGCCGCTCTACACGCTTGAAGATGCCCGCGCAGCGCTGGAACATTTCCGGCAGACGCCTTTCGAAAAGACACTTGACCTCGGAGGCGGCATTACAGCCCGCTTCATTCCGGCGGGGCACCTGCTCGGCGCGGCTCAGATCCAGGTGACCGTCGACGGGCGGACGGTCTATTTCAGCGGCGATGTAGGTCGTGAGGCCGACCCGTTGATGCGTGGTCCCCGCCCGTTCGAGGGCGCCGACATTCTCGTGACCGAATCCACCTACGGTAATCGTACGCACGGGCATGTCGATCCTGAACAGGAGCTCGCCGACGTCATCAACCGGGTCGCACGGCGCGGCGGTGTGATTGTCATTCCGGCTTTTGCCGTTGGCCGGATCCAGGGCGTGATGCTGCAGATCGCGCAACTGCGGGAGCGGGGCGCAATTCCCTACGTGCCGGTCTACCTCAACAGTCCGATGGGCGTGGACGCGACCGCAATCTACCACAATCACCATGATGAGCATCACGTCAGCTGGGACGACTGCAAGGCCATGTTCGATCTCGCCGAGCGCGTGCGAACGGTCGAGGAATCGAAGGAGCTCAATCGTCGTATCGGGCCGATGATCATCATTTCCGCGAGCGGCATGCTCGCTGGCGGCCGCGTCCTGCACCATCTGGTCAGTTTTGGTCCTGATCCCAAGAACGCGATCGTGCTGAGCGGCTTCCAGGCGGGCGGCACGAGGGGGGCCGTCCTCGCCAGGGGCGAACGGCATCTGCGGCTCTTCGGACGCGAGATCGACATCCGGGCCGAAGTGATCCAGCTTGAGGGCATGTCCGGCCACGCGGACGCGGAAGAACTGCTGGCCTGGATGGGACAGGCTCAGCCGCCGGAAATGACCTATGTCACCCACGGCGAACCCGACAGCGCGGATGCCCTGCGCTACCGTATCGACCACGAGCTTGGCTGGAGGGTTCGCGTTCCGGAACATCTCGAACGGATCAGCCTGGAGCGTCCGAAATGACGGGTGATATTCACTCGATAGCCGTCATGCGCGCCGGCATCGACACCTACCGGCAGCCTGTCGTTTATATGCGCGAAGATTGCCACCTGTGCCGGGCGGAGGGCTTCTCGGTTCTGACCCAGGTCGAAATAACGCACGGCCAGCGGTCAATACTTGCCGCGCTCAATGTTGTTACCGATGCGGACTGGCTGCCGCCCGATACGGCAGCCCTCAGTGAAGCCGCCTGGACCGCGCTCAAGGCCGATGACGGCGAGTTTGTCACCTTCTCTCATCCGGAGCTGCCGGCCTCGGCTTCCGCGATCCGTTCCAAGGTCTACGGTCAGCGCCTCGATGCGGCTGGATGCCAGGCCATCATCAGCGATACGGTGGCGCACCGCCTGTCCGATCTCGATCTTGCCGCCTTCATCACGGCTTGTGCCGGTGACCGGCTCGATATTGCCGAAACGATCGCCCTCACGCGGGCGATGCACGGCGCGGGCAAGACACTTGACTGGGGTGCGGGGCTGGTCCTCGACAAGCATTGCGTTGGCGGACTGCCGGGCAACCGGACCACCCCCATTGTCGTGGCCATCCTTGCTGCCGCGGGATTTCGCATACCCAAAACCTCCAGCCGCGCGATTACCTCGCCAGCGGGCACCGCCGACACGATGGAAGTCCTGGCGCCGGTCGCGCTCGACATCGCCGTCATGCGCCGCGTGGTCGAAAGTGAGGGTGGTTGCGTCGTCTGGGGCGGTGGCCTCGATCTCAGCCCCGCCGACGATTTGCTGATCCGGATCGAGCGGCCGCTCGATTTCGACAGCGACGGCCAGCTCGTCGCCAGCGTGCTCTCCAAGAAGGCGGCAGCGGGTTCAACCCATGTGCTGATCGACATGCCGGTCGGACCCACCGCCAAGGTCCGAACGGAGGCGGCTGCGCGAACCCTGTCCGAGCGTCTGCATGCCGTCGGCCAGGCGATCGGCCTAACGCTGCGGATCCATGTCAGTGACGGATCGGCCCCGGTGGGACGCGGTATCGGCCCGGCGCTTGAGGCCCACGACCTGCTTGCGGTCCTGAGACGTGACCATGATGCCCCGATGGACCTGCGCGAAAGGGCGCTGGACCTGGCAGGCGCCCTGCTCGACCTGGCCGAAGCGAACGGCGGAAATGGCCGCGAGATGGCAAGAAGCCTGCTCGACAGCGGCGCTGCCGAAGCGAAATTCCTGTCCATCTGCGAAGCGCAGGGCGGATTTCGCGAACCGGACAGCGCACCTCACCAAACCATCGAAACAGCTGATGTTGGCGGCGCGATCAAGGAGATCGATAACCGCCGCATCGCCAAGATCGCGAAGCTGGCCGGGGCTCCGGGCCGCAAGCACGCCGGTGTACGTCTGCTCGCAAGGCCGGGCGATGTGATCGAGGCAGGCCAACCTCTCTACGAGATACACGCGGAAACGCGGGGCGAGCTTGGCTGGGCGCAGGACTATGCCCGCGCGGGCGCTTCTCCCTTCCAGATCGGAGAGGTGCCATGACCCATATCCTGGCATTTCCAGGCATGATGCCCCTGGGTGACGCCATCGCCAAGCTATCCGGAGCGCAGGTGGGAGAAGTCGATCTCCACCGCTTTCCGGATGGCGAAAGCCTCGTGACCTTGCCTGGCGACCTTGCCGGCAAGGATGTCGCCGTTCTCGCCACCCTGCGCGATCCCGATCCGCTGACCCTGCCCCTGCGATTTGCAGCAGAGACAGCCAGGGAACTGGGTGCTCGCCGCGTCGGACTGATCGCGCCCTATCTCGCTTACATGCGGCAGGACCGGCGATTTGCCGAAGGTCAGGCGGTCAGCGCTCCCTTGTTCGCCCGCTTCCTGGAGGAAAGCTTCGACTGGCTGGTGACGGCCGACCCGCATCTGCACCGGATCCATGCACTCGAAGAGCTGTTCGACATTCCGGTACGCCGGATCGAAACCGCCCCCCTGCTGGCCGAATGGATCGCCGCAAACGTACCCGATGCGGTGCTACTCGGTCCCGACAGCGAGAGCCGGCAATGGGTCGCTGAAGTCGCCCGACTGGCGGACCGGCCCTATGAAGTGCTCGAAAAGCACCGTAGCGGCGATCGCAGTGTCGAGGTCAGCGTACCGCATAGTGAGGCCTTGCTGGCCGGAACGCCCGTCATCCTCGATGATATTGCCTCATCCGGACGGACGCTGATCCAGGCGATCCAGCGACTACTCGCAGCAGGAACCAGGCCGCCCATCTGCGTCGTGATCCATGCAGTATTTGCCGGCGATGCCCATGACGATATTCTTGCGGCAGGCGCAGCACGGGTCGTGACGACCAACTCCATTCCGCATGCCAGCAATGCGGTATCACTTGCGCAGGTATTGGCTGACGCTGCCAGCTACCTGCAAGCCGCCAATCCACCGATCAGGCGGGCCGCAGCACGAACGACAAGGTGACGCCATGAACGACCACACCCATCACGAGCACCACGAGGCAAGCTATCACACGATCTACACTTGCCCAATGCACCCCGAAGTGCGGCAGGAGGGGCCGGGAGATTGCCCCAAGTGCGGGATGCATCTCGTGCCTGAAGGCAGCGAGCAGGCGAAGGACGCCCACACATGCTGCCATGGCCACCATAGCCATTCCGCAGATGCGGGGGATGGAGCTGACGACAAACGGTACGACACGGTGCCGGCCGGATATTCCGGCACGGTCTATACCTGCCCGATGCATCCGCAGGTTCGCCAGACGAAGCCTGGTTCCTGCCCGATCTGCGGCATGGGGCTGGAGCTCGAATCTGCCGCGATGACTGAAGAAGGCCCCAATCCTGAACTTGTGGATTTCACGCGGCGCTTCTGGATTGGCGCTGTCCTTACCGTTCCGCTTCTCGTCTTCACAATGGGTCCGTTTGTCGGACTTGGAGGTGTCAGGGATATATTCGGCGAGCGCAACACGCTCTGGATCGAACTGGTGCTCGGCACGCCGGTCGTCCTGTGGTGTGGCTGGCCATTCCTCGTGCGGGGATGGAATTCCTTCCGCACGATGAACCTCAACATGTTCTCGCTGATCGGCATGGGGGTGATGGCGGCCTGGGCCTTCAGTGTCGTGGCTGTCCTCGCGCCGGGCATATTCCCCGATGGCTTCCGCGATGCCGAGGGCCATGTCGGGGTCTATTTCGAGGCGGCGGCGGTCATCGTCACGCTGGTGCTGCTGGGCCAGGTGATGGAGCTGCGTGCTCGTGAAGGCACGGGCAAGGCCATCCGCGCGCTGCTCGATCTTGCGGCCAAGACCGCGCGAGTGATCCGGGAGGATGGCAGCGAAGAGGAAATCCCGCTTGAAGACGTGCTGGTAGGGGACCGGGTACGCGTGCGGCCGGGTGACAAGGTGCCAGTCGATGGCGTCGTGACGGACGGGCGCTCGGCGGTTGATGAGAGCATGATCACCGGCGAGCCTGTCCCGGTTGAAAAGGTCGCAGGCGACCCAGTGACGGGCGCGACGATCAACGGCACCGGCAGTCTGGTCATCGAAGCAACCCGCGTCGGCGCCGATACCATGCTTTCCCAGATCGTCGAGATGGTTGCCAATGCGCAGCGCTCGCGCGCGCCGATCCAGAAATATGCCGATAAGGTTTCAGGCTGGTTCGTGCCCGTTGTCATCGGCATTGCTATCCTCGCCTTCATTGGCTGGGCCTTCTGGGGGCCGGCTCCGGCGCTCTCCTACGCACTGATCGCAGCCGTCGCGGTTCTGATCATCGCCTGCCCCTGTGCGCTCGGGCTCGCCACGCCAATGTCGATCATGACGGCTACCGGGCGCGGTGCCCAGGCAGGTGTGCTGATCAAAAACGCCGAGGCACTCGAACGCTTCGAGAAGATCGACACGCTGATGGTCGACAAAACCGGAACACTGACCGAAGGCAAGCCGCGACTGGTGTCCGTCTTGCCCGAACCAGGTCACGATGAAGCCGAAGTGCTGCGCCTTGCCGCAACCCTTGAAAGGGGTTCCGAACATCCGCTCGCCGAAGCGATCGTCGCGGGCGCGGAGGAACGCGGCGTGGCGCTCGGTGAAGCTACCGACTTCGAAGCCGTCACAGGCAAAGGCGTCAAAGGTACAGTCGATGGCAAGAGCGTCGCGCTCGGCAACCTCAAGCTCGTCACCGACCTCGGTCTCGAAGCGGCCGAACTGACGGAGAAGGCCAATAGTTACCGCGACCAGGGCGAAACGGTGATGTTCGTGATGCTGGATGGTGCCGTAGCCGGTCTTGTCAGCGTTGCTGACCCAGTGAAGGAAACCACGCCGGATGCCTTGAAGGCGCTCCATGAGCTGGGCTTTCGCATCATCATGGCGACGGGTGATAATGAGCGCACCGCCAGGGCGGTGGCCGCCCGGCTCGGCATCGACGAGATCCGCGCCGACGTGCTGCCCGAGGACAAGGCGCGTATCATCCAGGAGCTTCAGGCCGAAGGGCGCAAGGTCGCGATGGCCGGTGATGGCGTGAACGACGCCCCCGCGCTTGCGCAGGCCGATGTCGGCATCGCCATGGGAACTGGAGCGGACGTCGCCATCGAAAGTGCCGGCATCACGCTGGTGAAAGGCAATCTCGACGGTATTGTCCGCGCGCGCCGACTGGCCCGCGCGACCATGCGAAACATTCGCCAGAACCTGTTCTTTGCCCTCATCTACAATGCTGCCGGCGTGCCGGTGGCAGCAGGCCTGCTGTTCCCGTTCTTCGGCATCCTGATCAGCCCGATGTTCGCCGCTTTTGCCATGAGCGCATCGTCGATCTCGGTCGTTACCAACTCGCTGCGTCTCCGAGGTGCGAAGATCTGATGAAGGAAAGACGCTCGCTCAAATGAAAGGTGACTGCGATGCATCAGCATGATGGACACAGAAATCGTGAAACGCCGCCCGGGCGTTCCGGCACAAATTTCTGGAAATCACGCGCGGGAGCGGTGTTCCTCGTCTTCTTGGGCGTGATTGCCTTCCTGCTGGCTTACGAGCATCGAGCGCACGTATTTGTCGGCAATGGCCTGTTGCTCGTGCTGCTCCTGCTTTGCCCTGTGATGCATCTGTTCATGCATCATGGCCATGGCGGGCACGGGAAATGAGCGCGCATATGTCTGGCTATGGTCTGTGGCTTCTCGCCTTCGTTAATGCCGCGATCTTCATCTTCTTCGCATTTAGCTTCTTCAAGCCTCGTACCAAGCGGGATTGGCGCAGCTTCGGCGCTTTCAGCGCCTTCATCGTTGCGCTTTTCGCGGAGATGTATGGTTTCCCCCTGACGATCTATTTTCTGTCCGGCTGGCTCCAGTCTCATTACCCGGGCGTCGACTGGTTCACTCATGATGCCGGGCATCTTCTCGAAAAGATGTTCGGTTGGAAAACCAATCCACACTGGGGGCCTTTCCACCTGCTCAGTTTTGCATTGATCGGTGGCGGCTTCTGGCTGATCTCTGTGTCCTGGCACGTGCTGTGGAAGGCACAGAAGGAAGGGCAAATGGCCGTTTCCGGTCCGTACGCCCGCGTCAGGCATCCGCAATATCTCGGTTTCATCCTCGTCATGCTGGGATTCCTGTTCCAGTGGCCTACGCTCCTGACCCTGACGATGTTCCCTGTTCTGGTCTGGATGTATGTGCGGCTGGCTCGGATAGAGGAAGCCGAAACCCGCGAGAAATTTCCTGTGGAATTTGAAGAGTACCGGTCGAAGGTGCCGGCTTTCTTTCCACGGAGCTCAGCCGCGACCGCTTAGGACACACGGGAGTTATAATTGCAGAACGGGCACATTCACAGTCATGGCGATGGTGGAGGCGGCGACCGAGAGGGCTCTATAAGCCTGAGCGGTGCGGTGGCGATGGGCACCGGTGTCATGATCGGCGCTGGTATCTTTGCTTTGACCGGCCAGATTGCCGAACTCGCCGGGCCACTCTTTCCGCTCTCGTTCATCGCCGGAGCGCTCGTCACGGCGCTGGCCGCCTACAGCTACATCAAGATGTCAAACGCCTGGCCGTCCTCTGGTGGTATCGCGATGATCCTTCAGAAAGCCTATGGCCCGGGAACAGTCGCGGCATCAGCTTCGGTGCTCATGGCGCTTTCGATGGTCATCAACGAAAGCCTGGTGGCCCGGACCTTCGCGACCTACGCGCTGCGACCGTTCGGGCAGGAAACCAACGGGCTTTTGCTGTCCATACTAGCGCTTTGCCTGATCGTGTTCGCCTACGTCGTGAACGCGGCGGGCAACCGTTCGGTCAGCACCGCTTCGCTCGTCATGTCCGGAATCAAGATCGGGGGCATCGCGATCTTCGCAATCGCTGCGCTTTGGGTCAGTGGCTTCGGCGGCGGAGCCTTTGGCCAGGCGGAATCGGGCTTCGAAGGCATGGGCTTTGTCGCCTCGATCGCCTTCTCGATCCTCGCATTCAAAGGGTTCACAACCATCACCAACAGTGGAGGGGAGATCGTCGATCCACACCGCAATGTCGGTCGGACGATCATGATCGCGATCGGCATTTGCGTCGTGACCTATCTGCTGGTGGCAGTCGCGGTAGGATCGAGTCTCAGTATCGAGCGAATTGTTGAGGCCCGAGACTATTCTCTGGCCGCAGCAGCAGAGCCTGCCCTCGGACCTGCAGGATTCTGGTTCACGGTAGTGATCGCGATCACGGCCACGGCTTCAGGCGTAGTGGCAAGCGTTTTCGCGGTTTCGCGTATGCTGACGATGCTGACCGAGATGAAGCTCATTCCGCATAGTCATTTCGGCATGACGGGTCCCCTGCGAAGCCATCTGCTTGTTTATACGGTCGTGTTGGCCGGCACGCTCGCAGTTCTCTTCGACCTGACGCGGATCGCGGCGCTGGGAGCGTTCTTCTATCTCGTCATGGACATGCTGGTGCACTGGGGCGTCTTCCGGCATCTGCGCCGCGACGTGGGAGCAAAGGCGGCAATCCTGTTGGCAGCCATAGCTGCTGACGGCGTCGTCCTTGCCGCTTTCTCCTGGGTAAAGCTGAAAAGCGATCCAATGATAGTCATCTACGCGGCGATCGGCATCGTTCTGGTCTTTGCAGGTGAACATCTCTTCCTGCAGCGAAGGGAACAGAACGAAGGCGAACCGAGTTAGAAAGGGAACCTGCAAACCGGAGATAGAACTATATCGCTTGCGATAGTCATAGGTATTGTCTTGTTCCTAGCGGCTCTGTGGCTGCACCTTGGCATGATCCGCCTGGCAAGGCGGGCCGTGCAGCCTACCTCGGTTAATTCTCTGCGACTGAGCCTCGCCTATCTCGTCGTGCTGGCCAGTCATCTGCTTGTGACCGGTCTTTTCGCCCTCGGCTTCGCGGGTGCTGTGAGAATGGGCCTCGGCGGTTTCGACAAGGAGCCTGCCATGAGTGCGATGGACCTCTTCTATTTCTCGCTCATCAACATCACGACGCTCGGTCTCGGAGATATCTATCCGACCGGGCATCTGCGCGCTCTGGCGGGGATCGAGTCGCTGACCGGATTCCTGCTGATCAGCTGCACCGCGCAATTCGTGTTCTCGACAATGAAAAAACAGGAGGCCTAGGATGGATCACGCGGAACACAAAAAGGAGGGCGGAGGCGGCAGCAATTACTGGCGCTTCATGGCGATGGTCGCAACGTCGACCGTCATCATGTTTTTCCTCATGTACGCGAACACCTATGATGCCGATCATTTCTTCTGGAGCGAAACACGCTTCTGGATGATGTTTGTTATGGGCGCGATGATGATGGTGGTCATGCTTCTCTTTATGTGGGGCATGTACAAAGACCGGAAGAGGAACATGATCATCCTCGGAGCGGGCGCACTCGTCTTTACGCTCGCTCTGTGGCTGGTGCGCAGTCAGAGCACGATCGACGATGTGGACTACATGTCGGCCATGATCCCGCACCACTCGATCGCGATCATGACCAGCGAACGTGCGCACCTCCGCGATCCGCGTACCCGTAAATTGGCACACGACATCATCGTCGCGCAGCGGCGTGAAATTGCGCAGATGAAATACCTGATCGCCGATATACGCGAGAATGGCGAACGCACGTCTGAGCGTCTGCCGGAGTGGCTCGAGGCCCCCGCAGCAGCGGTCTCTTCGCCGGCACCACAGGAAGGAGACGTCCAGTGAACAGGATCATTTTCGCGGCCTCCGCGCTGGCGCTCGGTGTTGCGGGCTGCAACCAGAACACCGCCCCGGGCAACGACCGGGAAGCCGAACTCGAACCTCCGGCCAGTCCTGCCGCGATCGAACCCGCTTCAGTCGCGCTCGCCAATGTCGCAACAGCGATCATCAAACCCGAAACAATGACCCCGGCCGACGTCAAGGCGATCGGCGGCACCGATGGCCGCTGCGTCTTCCGGCTCACCGAGGTCGGGTTTCCCAGTTTCATTTACGAGGCCGGGGGCGAGGGGTTCATCAAACTCAACGGCAAGCTCATTCCTTTGCAGGCAGCTGGAAAGGATCGCTTCACCAGCGACAATCTTCTCGTCGCGACACGCGCCGTTGACGAAACAGGCAACGCTGGAATGCAAGCGATGGAAGTGATCGTCGTTCCTCCAGAGGCGAACGACGAGATCGGCTACCGTGGCTATGTCAAATGTCCGGCATAATGTGACTTGTGGCACCGGACGACCGGGGTGCCCCGTGTTGTTTCCGGAAACAACTGCGGAGATGATGATGGATAGCGACGGGAACGAAACACCGGGCGTTGATGGTCACTGGGATGCGAGCGAGCCCGGACATGCGGAGCTCGTCCAGATGCGCATTCGCATGATCGCGATGGAGAACCTTCTGCTCGCCGTCCTCGCCGGATCGGACCAGGAAACCCGTAGGCGCGTACGAGAGCGGGCGGACGAGATCCGGCCGAGACCAGACGCAGTCGATCATCCGCTCACCGAGTTGGCCCGCGCAGAAATGCTCCGGCTTCTCGAACGGGCGGAGCGTCGTGGAGATGGAAATTAGATATGAGCTACTACTATTCAAAAATACTCGATGGCCCAATCGAAGCGGCACTCGAACGTGTTCGCTCCGCGCTCGGAACCGAAGGATTCGGGATCATCAACGAAATCGATATGTCCAAGACATTGAAGCAAAAGATCGGGGCCGATTTCCGTCCCTACCGAATTCTTGGCGCCTGCAATCCGGCTCTCGCCTACGAAGCACTGCAGATTGAGGATAAGGTTGGCACGATGTTGCCATGCAACGTGATCGTCCAGCAGCTGCCCTCCGGAGAGATCGAAGTTGCTGCCATCAACCCGGTCGCCTCGATGAGTGCGATCGACAACGAAGAACTGAAAAAGGCTGCGAACCAGGTCAAGAATAAGCTTGAAGCGGCAATCGATCGGCTGTGAGCCGAGTTGCTCCTGTCGGCTCCTATCGACCGCTGAAAAGTGAAAGCAGGAGTTGCAGGGAACGGCGGCGTTGGATGCTTGGCCGTTCCCCACCAGCATCACTTCTTTTCTATCGAGGTTATCTCGCTTCCTGAGTCGGCCATGCGAAAGCCGAAGGTGACCTCGTCGCCCACCTTGACCTTCATCCGTTCGCTTTCGTCCGCTTCAAAGGCCATCGTCATGGCAGGCCAGTCGACTGCTTCAACCGGGCCGTGATCAATCGTGATCGTTCCGGCC
>JAGREJ010000163.1 GCA_020446595.1 Novosphingobium sp.
CCGGTAGCTCGTCAGGCTCATAACCTGAAGGTCGTAGGTTCAAATCCTACCCCCGCAACCAACACGAAACCCCGCTTCGGCGGGGTTTTTTGTTGGCTCGGCCTTCGGTGTCGGCGCGGGAACCTCGATCGGCCCCGTCGCTGATGCAGTATGCCAAGGCGTGGCAGCATGATCGATCTCCACCAAGGCCGATTGTTATCGATTCAGCATTTCTGGGGACTACCGACCGGATAACTGGCAAGGCGGGTCGACGCTATAAAGGGGCTGGCGCTCACTTCGTGAAGCTGGGCGGCCGCATGGTCTGCTATGACTTGCGCGACTTGGAAACCTTCATTGCCGACCGAAAGCAGGTGAACACAAGGAGGCCCGCGCGCCTCTGAGATTGCGTCGCTTTTGGCAATCTTGTGGCCACACCCCCAGCCGTAGCCAAGCTCGAAAGGCGTCATCCAAGGCTTGGAGCGTCATTTCAGGAAGACAAGTGGTGAGCCCTGCTGGGTTCGAACCAGCGACCTACTGATTAAAAGTCAGTTGCTCTACCGACTGAGCTAAGGGCCCGACCACGAGGCGTCAGGTAGGGGCAGGCACGGGCCGGGTCAAGCGTGACGGGCCTGCGAATCGCTGGTCCTGCTGCGCAAGCGAACAAGCTCGCATACGAAGCGCGCCGCGTTGCAGGAATTTGATCTTGCGCGCGATTCTCGGCCTGAATGTCTTCCATTCAGATTCCGCTGCTTGTCTCGCCGCCGGTGGCCAACGGGTGGGGCGGTCGCCGGGAAGCGCCTTGGAAATCACGACAAGCACACTGCCGTGTTCCCCGACTATGCCGCACGCTGGTTACCGAAGGAGAGCAGGATCGAGCTCGGCGATGGCGCCCATGCCGCTGTCGGGCGAGGTTTTGCTGGCCCGCCTCGCGGGGATGGTCGCTCCTGCGCTGTCGTTCGACCCAGCGTCGGCGCCGGAGCGTTGACCTGAACCCGATCAAGAGGCAGGGCCTGAAGCGACGCAGCCTCGGCGCGAGCGCCGGAACGACGGAGACGATCGATGCAAGTGCTTGATGCGGCGACATCCGGCAGCAACCGCGGCGGTCCCTCGTTCCCGCTTTCGAACCGGATCAAGCGTGCTGTCTGGGCCATGGTCTGGCTGGTGCTGGCGCGGTGGACGCCGCCGCCCTTCCATCGCTGGCGGGCGTTTCTCTTGCGGCTGTTCGGCATGCGTGCCGGTCGCGCCTGCCGTGTCCATGCCAGCGTTCGCGTCTGGGATCCCGCCAATCTCCAGCTCGGTGACAACGTGCTCATCGGGCCCGGCGCGATCGTGTACAATCAGGGCCGGATCGAAGTCGGAAGCGACAGCGTGATCTCGCAGCGTGCCCACTTGTGCGCCAGTTCGCACCGCATCGGCGATCGCCATTTCCAGCTCGTGCTCAAGCCGATCACGGTTGGGGCAAATTGCTGGGTGGCGGCGGAGGCTTTTGTCGGGCCTGGCGTGACCATGGCGGACGGAGCGGTGCTTGGCGCGCGAGGCGCGCTGTTTGACGATGCCGATGAACTCACCGTCTATCGCGGCAACCCGGCAGTAGCGATCGGTCGCCGAAAGTTTTCCGAGCACGACGACATATCAGCCTGAAACCGAACCGCGCGTGCAGGAGTGGCTTGCGCAATCGCGCCAGTGCTTCCAGCATCCGACCGCAAGCCCATTGCGAGAGATGAGAGGAAAATCGCCATGCTGACTGCCGAGCAAATGTCCGACAGGCTGGAAATCCAGGATCTGTTCACGCGCTACTGTTTTGCCATCGACGACCGCGACTGGCAGGCGCTCGACGATCTGTTCACGCCCGACGCGAAGATCGACTACACCGCCACGGGCGGCAGCGCGGGCTCCGTGTCCGAAATGAAGCAATGGCTGGACGGGGCGCTCGGCCCTTGCGCGATGTCGCAGCATATGGTCGCGCTGCCCAATCTGACGTTTTCGGGCGATACCGCGACAAGCCGCATGATCCTGTTCAACCCGATGATGATGGAAGATGGCGAGGGCAAGCAGAGCACGTTCTTTTGCGGCGTCTGGTATCACGACAAGCTGGTGCGGACCGCGGATGGCTGGCGCATTGCCGAGCGCAGCCAGAAACTGGCCTATATGCATGCGACGGAGAATGCGAAGGGCGTCAGGACCGTCTGAGCCGCGCATCTAGCTGGCGCAGGCTGAGGCCGGTAACCGGATCGCGCCAATTGCCCGCGATCTTGCTGGCCGGTCCAAGCACGAACAGGCGCTCGCGAAAGGCGGAGTGCGGCACGATGAGGCCTGGGCTCACCCAGGTCCCCCCGTTCCACAGCACAATGTCGAGATCGAGCACCCGCGCGCGCCATGGCTGGCCGCGCCGCTTGCGTCCGAATTGGCGCTCGATGGCCTGCAACGCGGCAAGCAGTTCTGGCGGATCGAGTTTGGAGCGGACCACCGCCGCCGCATTGGCATAGGCGCGGCGTGACGGGCCAATCGGGCGGGACGTGATCGTCCGCGACACCTTTTCGACCTTCAGATCTGACTGTCCGAGAGCCGCAAGTGCCGCCGCGATCACCTTGCGCGGGCTGCCATGCCGATGGTGCGGCACGTTCGAGCCGAGCGCGATCAGATAGCGCGATTTCGCCACGGTGGGTCAGATGTCCTGAGCAATGCGGCCGTAGAGCTGCGGGCGGCGATCACGAAAGAAGCCCATGCCCGCGCGGTGACGGCGAGCGCGCTCGAGATCGAGCGTTGTGACCAGCACGCCGCTCTCCCCGCTGCCGAATTCGGCGACAAGGTCGCCCCATTCGTCGGCAATGAAGCTGTTGCCGTAGAACGCCTGCCCGTCCTCCACGCCAATGCGGTTCGCGGCTACCACCGGCATGCAGTTCGACACGGCATGGCCTTGCATGGCGCGGCGCCACATGCGGCTGGTGTCGAGATTGTCGTCGTAGGGCTCGGATCCGATGGCGGTCGGATAGAACAGCACTTCGGCGCCAATCAGTGCCATGACCCGCGCGCATTCGGGATACCACTGGTCCCAGCAAATGCCGACGCCGATCGTCGTGCCCGCCACCTGCCAGACCTTGAAGCCGTCATTGCCGGGGCGGAAATAGAACTTCTCCTCATATCCCGGCCCGTCCGGGATGTGGCTCTTGCGGTAAGTGCCGATGATCTCGCCGCGCTCGTCGACCATCGCGAGCGTGTTGTAATAGTGCTGGCCGTCGCGCTCGAAGAAGCTGGTCGGGATCGCCACCTTCAGCTTCGATGCCAGCGCCTGCATAGCGATCACCGAGGGATGTTCGGCAGTCGGGCGGGCGAGGGCGAACAGCGCCTCGTCCTCATGCTTGCAGAAATAGGGGCCGGAAAAGAGCTCGGGCGGCAGAACGACATGCGCGCCCTTGCTCGCCGCCTCTTCCACCAGCGCGGAGACGGCGGCGATGTTCTCGCCTTCGTCGGGCGAATTCAGCGCGAGTTGCAAGGCGGCGACAGTGAGCGTGCTCATGCCGCCGCGCGTAGCACTAGGGCCGCTTGCGGAAAAGCAGTGTCATCCGGTCGCTTTCGCCAATTGCCGTTAGTTCGTCTCGCTTGGTGCGCATTACTGGCGGCAATTCCCACACCCCTGCCGGATGATTGGCGGGATCCTTGGCATTGGCGTTGATCTCGCTGTTGTCGACAAGCTCGAAGCCATTGGCCTCGAACAAGGCGACCACGTCCTTCTGGCGCATGTAGCCCTTGTTGCCATCGGTGTAGGCTGCGGGCGCGTCGGCCCTGGCGCGGTGTTGAACCACGCCGACAAGGCCATCGTCCTTGAGCATCTTGCGCAGGCTTGCCAGTTCGGCGCGAAGGAAATCGTTGCGGTGCATGTTGTGGATTTCCCGGAAGATCAGCACCCGGTCCACCGTGCCATTGCGCTCTTCGCCCAACTGGTCAGTGTTGAATGCCTCGAACGGGGCGCCTTTCAGGTTCCACTTCGCCGCTTCGGTCGGGAACTTTTCCTTCAAGCCTCCGAAGTAGCGGACGAGGCCTTCGGATGCGCTTGCGGGAAGTGCGGGATTGAGCCCGATGTAGCGCCCGTCCTTGCCCAGATAGGGCACCAGCACGCGCGTATACCAGCCGCCCGATGGCATGTAGTCGATCACGGTCATTCCTGGCTTCACGCGGAAGAACGCCAGAGTTTCGGCGGGATGCCGCCAGATGTCGCGCGCGCGATCCTCGGCCCGGCGCGGATGGGCGAGGGCCGCTTCCAGCAAGGTCTCGCAGCCTTCGCACACTTCCATTGCCGGTTCGGGCTCGGCGGCGAGCGCGGGCGGAGCTCCCAGCCCGAGTGCTGCGGCGGCAATTGCGAACAGGCGGCGCATTTTTTCTCTCCATCATCGGACGCGCAGCAACCTAGAGGCCGGAGAGCCGATGACAAGTGGGCATCGGGTCACTAGTTGTATCGGCACGGCAGTCGGACAGGAGCGAGCGAGATGGCAACGGCAGTGGTGGCAGGCGGGTGCTTCTGGTGCACCGAGGCGGTGTTCCGTGACGTGATCGGCGTGGGCGAGGTCGAGAGCGGCTATATCGGCGGGTCCATGCCCGATCCCGATTATCGCTCGGTATGCAGTGGCACGACCGGTCATGCCGAAGCGATCAAGGTCGAGTTCGATCCCGATGTCATTTCCTATGCGGAAATCCTCGACGTGTTCATGGGCACCCACGATCCGACGCAGCTCAACCGGCAGGGCAATGACGTGGGCACGCAATATCGCTCGGCGATTTTCCCGCTAGACGATGCACAGCGCGCCGAGGCCGAAGCGGCCATCGCTCGCGCGAACGAGGAGCATGGCGGGCGCGTGGTGACGACCATCGAGGGACCGGCGGAGTGGTATCCCGCAGAGGATTATCACCAGCTCTACTGGGAAGGCGAGGGCCAGCGGAACCCCTATTGCCTTGCGGTGATTCCGCCTAAATTACAGAAACTTCGCAAGAGTTTCGCGAACAAGCTCAAGCAGGATTGAGCTTTTCGATCCCCAGCCTGTCTATGAGTTGCCCACAGGGTTACGCACAAACCGCGCGATGAAGAACCCATCAAGGCCGCCCTGTTCGCCCAGCATGCCGGGATCGGTGCGCAACCAGCCTTCGGGGCTGGGCGACAGGCCGGCTGGCAGCTCACCGACGCGGATCGGATTGGCGGCGAGCGGGACGGCGGGCATTTGCGCTTCCCCTTCCTCGCGTTCGAGCGCACAGACTGCATAGACCAGACGTCCGCCGGGTTTGAGCCATTGCGCCGCACGGTCGAGAAGCGCCGCTTGCAACCCCGCCATCTCCTCGATCTGACCTGACCCGATCCGGTGCAGCACATCAGGGTGGCGGCGGCAGGTGCCGGTCGCGGTGCAGGGCGCATCGAGCAGCACGGCATCAAACTGTTCGTCCGGCTCCCATTGCAATGCATTTGCAGTCACGATCCGGGCTTCAAGCGACGTGCGCGCAAGGTTCTCACGCAAGCGTTCCAGCCGCCGTTTGCTCACATCCAGCGCGGTGACCTGCCAGCCCGCGGCGGCCAGTTGCAGCGTCTTGCCGCCCGGCGCGGCGCACAGGTCGAGCACCCTGTGCCCCTCTCCCGGCCCGAGCAACCGCGCAGGGAGGCTGGCGGCGAGATCCTGCACCCACCATGCGCCTTCGGTATAACCCGGCAGGTCTGCCACCGCCGTGCCGCGGGGCAAGCGGACATGTCCCTGCATCAGCGACAAACCGCCCAACCGTTCGGCCCACTGGGCGGTCTCACCCGCGTTGCGAAGCGTGACATCGAGTGGCGGCGGCATGGCCAGGCCGGCAGCTATCGCATTGGCGCGTTCGCCCCAGCGCAGCCGCGCCGCGTCCGGCAGTGTCGGAGCAGCGGGAAGCGCAACCTCGCGCTTGACCAGTGTCGAGAACACGCCATGCGCCAGCCGCCTCGGCCCACCGGCGAGCAAGGGCAGGCCAGTCGCGATAACGGCATGGGGCGGCGTATCGAGTCTCAGCCACTGCGCGAGCATCAGGCCCAGCACTTGCCGGGGCTTTGCATCCTGGGGCAGGGGCTTTTTCGTTGCGGAATCGATCAGGCCGTCAAGGTCCACTTTCCAGCGCAGCACTTCCGAAGCAATCGCGCGGGCCAGCGCCTTGTCGGCCTCGCCGCGCACCCGTCGCAATGCACCATGTGCCGCCTGGTCGAGCGTCTCGCCCCTACGCAGCACAGCATCGAGCAGTGAGAGCGCCGCGCGGCGCGCCGGAAGGCCGGGAACGTCCATGGCTGGTGCCGTATAGGTGTTTGCAAACGCAGGCCAGTGCGTCCACATTCACGGGATGCACAAGCGAGCGACCAAACGTCCCCATGGCTTCACCAAGCCCGCGCACTGGACCGACGAACCCGCGCCCGAGCCCCGGGCGCCCGACGAGGCGAATGAGCCCGACGATCTCTCGCCCACACGTTATGGCGACTGGGTGCACAAGGGCATCGCGGTGGATTTCTAGGGCAGAATGTCGATTACGGTGCCATCGGGCACCGCATCCCAGAGCAGGTCCATCTCCGCATTCGACACTGCGATGCAGCCGTCGGTCCAGTCGCCGCGCATCCGGCCCGAACGGCCGTTGGGCTGGCCGTGGATCATTATCATGCCGCCCGCACTGCGCCCAAGTGACGCGGCATAGGCCGTGTCCTGTTCATTGGGATAGGAGATGTGCAGAGACAGGTAATAGGCGCTGTTCGGGTTTCCCCAGTCGATCCAGTAGCGGCCCTCGGGGGTGCGTTCGTCGCCCTGAAAGCGCTTGTGGCCGACGGGAGCATCGCCAAGCTGGATACCCTTGATCGTATGCGTGAGGCGACCACCTGAAAACAGGCTCAGCGTGCGTGCCGATTTGTCGACGCGGACATAGTCGGCAAGCGGCGCTTCGGCGATCGAAACGCTGGAC
Source organism: Novosphingobium sp. (assembly GCA_020446595.1). Classification (GTDB taxonomy): domain Bacteria; phylum Pseudomonadota; class Alphaproteobacteria; order Sphingomonadales; family Sphingomonadaceae; genus Novosphingobium. Next base: position 6,925 of record JAGREJ010000163.1, read on the forward strand.
CGCACCGGACCGGCCAGCGCGACAATCGCAAGGCAGGTCAGTGCAAGCCGTTTCATGCGTTCAATCCTCGAACGGATCCCTCACCAGGATGGTATCCTCGCGTTCCGGGCTCGTCGAGACCAGTGCCACCGGCGTCTCGATAAGTTCCTGCACACGCTGGATGTATTTGATCGCCTGTGCGGGCAGATCGGCCCACGAGCGCGCGCCCTCGGTCGATTCGTTCCAGCCGGGCATTTCCTCGTAAATCGGTACGACCGCGGCCTGGTCGGCGGCGTGGCTGGGGAAATAGTCGAGCACCTGATCACCGAGCCGGTAACCGGTGCAGATCTTCACCGTATCCATGCGGTCGAGCACGTCGATCTTGGTGAGTGCAATGCCGCTGATTCCAGAGACCGCGCAGGACTGGCGCACCAGCACCGCGTCGAACCAGCCGCAGCGGCGCTGCCTGCCGGTCACGGTGCCAAATTCGTGGCCACGCTCGCCGAGACGCTGGCCGATCTCGTCCTCCAGTTCGGTCGGGAACGGACCGGCGCCGACGCGGGTGGTGTAGGCCTTGACGATGCCGAGCACGAAGCCGGTCGCTCGCGGCCCAAGGCCTGAACCCGACGCGGCCGCGCCACTCACCGTGTTCGAGCTGGTAACGAAGGGATAGGTGCCGTGATCGACATCGAGCAGCATGCCCTGCGCGCCTTCGAACAGCACGCGGTCGCCGCGCTTGACCGCTTTGTTGAGCTCGCTCCACACCGGACGCGCGAACGGCAGTACGCTGGGCGCAATTTCGGTAAGGTCTGACAGCAGTCGCTCGCGGTCGATCGGAGCCTCGCCGAAGCCCGCGCGCACAGCGTCATGGTGTGCGCAAAGCCGGTCGATCTGAGGGCCGAGATCGTCGAGGTGGGCAAGATCGCAAACCCGTATCGCGCGCCTGCCGACCTTGTCTTCGTAGGCCGGGCCGATGCCGCGACGCGTCGTCCCGATCTTGAACTCGCTGGCGTCCTCACGCAGTCCGTCGAGATCGCGATGGAACGGCAGGATCAGCGGGCAGTTCTCGGCCAGCCGCAGGTTGTCGGGCGTGATATCGACTCCCTGCCCACGCAATTTCTCGATCTCGTCGCGGAAGTGCCAGGGATCGAGCACGACGCCATTGCCGATGAACGAGGGCGTTCCGCGCACGATGCCCGATGGCAGCAGGCTGAGCTTGTAGGTCTGGTTGCCCACCACCAGCGTGTGGCCGGCATTGTGTCCGCCCTGAAACCGCACAACGGCGTCGGCGCGGCTCGCCAGCCAGTCGACGATCTTTCCCTTGCCCTCGTCGCCCCACTGGGCGCCGATCACGGTAACATTGGCCATGGATAGAGTCCTTCACCCTGCCAGTGAAATCCGCAAGCGCCCTTCGACAGGACTCGGCGCGAGGGATGGGACGGAAACGACCCGGTGGGGCCGCGATGCGGGGCGCGCTTTACCGGTGTGGCTGCCAGGGGTCAAGCGGCGGTTAGTCCTCCCGACCCGGCTTCATTAGGAAGATTTCAACGAAAACTTCATAGGATTGGTGACCGAACCGTAAATGGGCTGGTTGCGAAGGGAGTCGATCGAAAGACGATGGGCGCCAAGGGTTTCTTCAGGGGCCTGACCGACAGGACACAATCCGCCTCGCAACACGCGGGCGCGGGCCTGCCCAGTAACGCAATTCTTCCCGGAAACACGACGGCCCGGCTTGGCATCCTCGAGGATTTCGAGAAGGCCGGTTTCGGCTGGCTGTGGGCAAGCGACCCCGAAGGCCGCCTCATCTACATTTCCGAAAGCGCGACGCAGAGCACGGGACGCGAACCGGTTGAGATGCTTGGTAAACATCTGACCGAGCTGTTCGAAACCGATCCGGACAATCCCGACGAACGTTCCGATCGGCCCTTCAAGTTTCAGCTCAGCGCGCGCAGCCGGATTGTCGATCTGGCCGTGCGCTTTGCGCTTGGCAAATCGAAGCACGAGGCCAAGCAGACATGGTGGTCGTTTTCCGCGCAGCCCATCCTCGACGGTGCGGGCAGTTTCAAGGGCTATCGGGGCATCGCCAAGGACATCACCACCGAATACGAGCGCAAGCTCGTCGATTCGCGAATGGCCGAATTCGATTCGCTCACTGGCCTCGCCAACCGTCATCGCATGGCCAATCGGCTTGATTCGTTACTCGCGACCTATGTCGCGGCAAAGCGAAGCTGTGCGGTCATGATGCTGGACCTTGACCGTTTCAAGCATGTCAATGACACGCTCGGTCATCAGGCCGGTGACGAATTGCTCAAGCAGGTCGCCGACCGCTTGCATCACGTAGTTCTCGACAGGGGCGAGATCGGTCGGCTGGGCGGTGACGAATTCCAGATCATCCTGCCCGACACCGACGATCGCGGCAGTCTGGGCGAGCTCGCGGACAAGATCATCCAGGTGCTCTCGCAGCCTTATCCGCTCAATGGCGAGCGCGCGACGATCGGCGCCTCGGTCGGCATTGCGATCGCTCCGTACGATGGCCTCGATCGCGAGGATGTCGTCCATAGCGCCGATCTTGCGCTCTATGTCGCCAAGAACGGCGGGCGCGGCCAGTTCCGCTTCTACACGACCAATCTCAAGGACCGGGCGGAAGAGCGCCGCATCCTGATGGAAGACCTGCGCGAGGCGTTGGCGGGTGACGCGCTCGAACTGCATTACCAGCCGATCGTCAGGGTCGAGGATAACATGGTGATCGGCTTCGAGGCGCTGATGCGCTGGGAACATCCCGAGCGCGGATCCGTGAGCCCGGCGCTGTTTATTCCGATTGCCGAGGAATCGAACCTCATCATCGAGCTTGGCGAGTGGGCTCTGCAACGCGCCTGCCGCGAAGCGGCGCAGTTGCCCCGGTCGGTCACCATCGCGGTCAACGTCTCGGCGCTCCAGTTCACCCATCCGGGATTTCCCGAAATGGTTGCCAACGCGATCACGCAGTCCGGTCTCGAGCCGGAGCGGCTGGAACTCGAACTGACCGAAAGCGTGTTCATGGGCGACAGCGAAAGCATCGACCAGACATTCAAGGCTCTCAAACAGTTGGGTGTCCGGCTCGCGCTTGACGACTTCGGGACCGGATATTCATCGCTCAGCTACCTGCGGTCGGCTCCGTTCGACAAGATCAAGGTCGACAAGAGCTTCGTCGATACCTGCACCCAGAAAGACCTCAACAGCGCCAAGATCATCGCCGCGATCATCGGTCTGTCGAATGCGCTCGGCATGCATGTCGTCGTCGAGGGCGTGGAAGCGTTCGACCAGCTTGGCGTGGTCAAGGACATGGGCGCGCGCTACATTCAGGGCTGGATCTATTCCAAGGCGCTTGCCATCGAGACTGTCAGGGAAAGGCTGTCGAGCGGCGAATTCTGCATCGAGCCCGATGGACCCGAGCAATACCGTTCGGACCGGCGCACCGTGTTTCGCCGCATTGGCATCATCCACGAGGATCATCGCTATGCCGGAGTCCTGCGCGACATCTCGCGCACCGGCGCGCGGGTCGAAGGCCTGCTCGGCGTCCCGGAAGGGACCGAGCTGGTGCTCGATCTGGGAAGCGGGCAACTCGCGGTCTGCAGCGTCATCCGCTCGCGCGACGCCATGATCGGTGTCGAGTTCGAGACCCCTCTGGTCAACGACGGCGAAGGTGGCCTGTGCACCCGGCACCGCGTTTCGCCCTATGCGCTGGCGGCGGCGGGGATGCCGCTGGAGGCGCTGCCGGCGGGCAATTATCCCATGCAGATGATCAAGGGCAGCGGCGACAGCCAGAGCAAGCCGCAGTTCGTCGAAGTCAAGACGCCGGGGGGCTGAACCTAGCTTCCCTTGCCGAAGCGTTCCATGAAATCGGTGAGCGTGATGGTGAACTCATCGGCGGCGTGGAACTGCTTGTCGCTCATTCCGGGTTGCTCGTGGTCACGATACCACTTGGCATATTGCTTGGTCTTGCTGCTGAGCTGCTTGTAGTGCGTCGAGTAGGTCTTGACCCGAACCACCGGTGTCTTGGCCTCGAAGTCGAATTCCATCAGCCGCATCCAGCCATCGCCGATCCCGATCGGATAGCCGGGCGCGCGCGGCTTGGCTCCGGCGTCGATCGCGGTCTGGCCGCGATCCTGATAGTCGGCGAGAACCTGATAGACATCGTTGCCGAAGCGGTTCTTGTCGGTGCGCACGGCCTGTCCGTGTTCATGGCCGCACAGCAGCATGAAGATCTGGTCGTGCTGGCTGAGGAACTTGTCCCAGATCATTTGCGGCGAGTTGTCCTGCGGATCGACCTTGTGTCCGTCGATGATCGGGTTGGGAACCCGCTCGCCTTTCTGATTCATGTAATCGTGCGTGGAGACGATGGTGGGCAGGCCCTTGTGCTGCTCGATCACCCTGGCCGCCCATTCGAGCGAGGTATCGGGCGGGTCGAACTGCAGGCCGATGTGCAGGAACTTGTAGCCGCCCGCCTCGAACACCTGCGCGCTGTCGGCGCCGCCATCGTTGGCCGCGACATACCATTCCCGCCCCTTGAAGAACGGCGTGTGTTCGCCGAACACGGCGCGGAAATTGCTGAGCCCGCCGGGGTGCAGCACGCCAATCGTCGACATGTCCTTTGGATCGGGTTTTGCCGCGGACGGGAACTTCGAATCGGTCCACATCGCGTCGTAATCGTGATTGCCGGGCACCACCGAGAACGGCACCTTGCCCATCAGCAGTTCGTAGCCTTTCTTCGCTGCGGGCATCTCGACATCGAGCACCTTGGGCGAAGGTTTGAACATCTTCGAGAACATCGAGTTTTCGTCGACGCGGAACCCGCGCATGTAGTGATCCGGATCGATGGACATGGTCTGGTGCTGCCAGACATCGCCAAGCCCCGTCACGAAAGCGATCTCGCCGCCCGCGCTTTCGACATTGGCGGCGATATATTCCATCTGCTCGAAGAACATGTCGCGCGCATCGAAGGGGAAGCCTTCGCCCGTCTGATGCGTGTAGTCCATGTAGTTCTGGGTATCGGGGATCGCCGCAATGGTGAACTTGCGATCGGTCGCGTCGGCGAGGGCGGGCGTGCTCGCCAGCAGCACGACAGCCAGAATGATACGTTTCAACATGGATTGGTTCCTGTCGTGAATTGATGGCGTTGCAATGACACCGCGATCAGATCGCGCCGACTTCCTTCAGCCAGGTCATGATCTGCTGCACTCCGTCGCCAAGCTCGGTCGGCTTGTAGCCGAGTGCTTCCTGCGTCTTGAAACTGGTCGAAAACGGTTCCGGATAGGTCCGCTTGGCCAGCAGCGGGATGGTCGGCCCGAAGATCTCGAGCAGTTCGGGTGAATCCAGCTCTTGCTTGGTATATTCCCCGATACGGTGATCGACCCCCGCGATCTCGCAGGCGCGATTCATCACCGTCGCCACGGTGCCGGTCGAATCGGGCGACCCGTGAGCGACATAGCGCGTTCCCGCCACGCCCTTTTCGAGCGCCGCCACGCAGACCATGGCGCAGTCGTCCGCCGTCGACCACGGCATTGGCAAGGGCAGTTGCTTGGGCATCTCGCCCCTGATCGCCTTGATGAAGCGATCGTTGAAGGTGTTGGTCCAATTGGCCTTTTCGACGCAGATCGAAGGGCCGTAGATCGCACCAGGCACCATGAAGCGGATGTCCTGCCCCTCGCGCACGCGGCCCATGCCTTCGAGATAGGCGAGCCGCTTGGTCACGGTGTAGACGTCCATGAAGGCGCAGGTGAGATCGAGCGCGGAGTCCTCGCTGAACGTCTTGCTCGAATCGAAGAACGTGGTTGTCAGAACCTGCACGACCGGCACGTTGCCGACTTCGGCGGCAGCGGAAAGCAGGTTCATGGTGCCGACCACATTGGTGGCATAACCTTCTTCCCAGGTCGCGCCGGGGCGGCCCAGCATCGCACCCGAATGGATCACGCCTTCCGCGCCCTCGATCGCTTTGGATAGGCTGTCGCGGTCCTTGAGGTCGCCCGGTACGATCTCCACGCCCGCATCGCGCAAGGCAATGGCGTCGGAATTGGTCATGTCGCGCACCGAGGCGCGCGCCTTGTATCCCCTGGCCATCAGCTGCGTGCAGACGTTCGCGCCGAGGATGCCGGTCGCGCCGGTCACATAGATGGTCTTCATGGCTGGCATTCTCTCCCTGCCTGTCTCGAAAGGACCGTTCGTGCTGAGCCTGTCGACGCACCGTCCTTCTTCTTCGCAAAGCGTTGAAAGCGGAAAGACAGCCCTTCGACGGGCTCAGGGCGAACGGTTGGACTTACCGCATAACGCACTGGCGCGGCAGTTTTACTCCGCCGCCAGCGCGATGTCTTCCGGATCCTGACGGAACAGGATCGCTTCCTTATGCGTATCGACTTCCTCGATCGCTGGCACGCCAAAGTGAATGCGCGCCTCGGCTGGGGTCATATGGAACACTTCTTCCCACTTCATGAACCAGAAGGGCGGCGAGGCGAGCCCGACCGCGATGCCCTGTTCGAGGCAGCGCAGCGTAGGCACCAGCGTTTCGGGATAGTGGATCATCGCGCGCGTGACCATGCGCAGACCGGCGAAGGCCTGATAGGGATTGACCGCACCGGCCAGTTCCGGGCTGAGATGGCGCGACTGGTTGGCGACGCGCGCCCAGGTGATCGCAACCTCGCCCAGCGAATTGAACTGGCCACCGGTGAGGATGTGCTCAAAATCGTGGCTCTGGCGGGTGCGGATCTTCCAGTATTCCAACGTGGTCATTTTCTCGGGAATCTCGTTGCCCACGCCCAGCGTCAGGTCGAAGCCGTGTTCCCGGATCTGGTAGCCGATCATGCCGCCGACCGTGCCCGGCTCGAACTGGTTAAAGAATTCATTGTCGTAGGTCGAGACGAAACCTTCGTTTACCCAAGCGTCGAACTCCGGATTGATCCGGCGCTCTTCCTCCAGCAGCTCGGCGACGCGGGACGGCGGCACGACCTCGTCGAAGGCCCGCGACAGTCCGAGCGTGTGATCGGCCTCGACCGGAAAGTCCGGACCGTTCTTGCGAAACAGCCAGATCGGGATGACCTCGCGGATGATCGGATGGTTCAGCCATTCCGACGTGCTTTTCATCAGGCTCGATGTCGGCGCCTCGAGCCGGATGTTCTTGCCGAGATAGGCGTCGAGAGCGGCGCGTTCCTTGTCTGCGTCCTTCATGATGTCATCCTGTCCGTTGGCGCCTGTTGGCTGCTTCAACCATGCATTACCGAACCGCCGTCGATAGAGATAGCCTGCCCGTTGATCCATTCGGACTCGTCCGAAAGCAGGAAGCTGACCAGATTGGCAATGTCCTGCGGCTGGCCAAGGCGCGTGCTGGGAATGCTTTTCAGCGCATTGGCAAGCACGTCCTCGTTCATGACTTTCTGCACCGTTTCGGTCAAGATGACGCCGGGGCAGATCGCGTTGGCGCGAATGCCTTTGGATCCCCAGCGGATCGCCACATGGCGCATCAGGGCGTTGAGACCGGCTTTGGACACGTAATAGCTGAACTGGAACGGTGCTGCGGTCTTGGCCGCATCCGAAGAGGTGTAGACGATTGCGCCCTTGCCCCGCTCGCGCATCAGCGGGATTGCCGCGCGGGTGCACAGCAGGTGGCCGCGAAGATTGACCTCAATGGAGCGGTCGAATGTCGCAAGGTCGATTGACATCGCATCGCCGTCCTTCGGACCGAGGCTGAGATCGGCGGCATTGACATGCATCACGTCGAGCCCGCCGAAATCGCGGGCGGCCCCCTGAATCAGGTCGTTAACCTGCTGCTCGCTGGCGACGTCGCAATGGCGCGCCACGGCTTCGCCGCCCGCCGCGGCAATGCGCTCGATCAGTTTGTCGGCCGCAGCCATGTTGATGTCGCCAACGACGACCTTGGCGCCTTCGCAGGCGAGTCGATATGCGCTTTCCGCGCCCATTCCCGTTGCGCTGCCCACGCAGACCGCGACTTTTCCGGAGTGCCTTCCCGACGACATTCTGCTTCCCCTGATCTTTGTCGTTCGGTGCGTCGAGCCGTGACCGGGCCATGTCAAGTCATTGTCGAGATACCTTCTGGCAAGTCGGGCTTCGCAATCTGCGCGCCATGAGTTAACCATTACCGGGACTCGCGAGGCCGAAGCCGGCCCGCGTCGAGGAGGGGGCCAAATGGACCATAACAAATTTACGCGGCGCAGCGCGCTTGTGGCGGGAGGGGCGGCGGCAGGTGCCGCGCTTGTTCCCGCGATTGCGGGCGCGTCTCCGACCAAGGGTAAAGGCAAAGGAGCCAGCATGACCGATCTGACCGGTGGGAAGGATCCCGCATTCGAGTATTTCATCACCGAGCAGCAGACCGAGCCGGGAATGCAGGAAGGCTTCAACTGGTGGCTGTGGGACGATCAGGGCCGCTTCGGCTTTCCACGCTGCGCGGTTGAGGCTTTCGCTCCCGATTGGGATCATCCGCACATCGAGCTGGGCTTCGTCACGCCAGAGGGCCGGGTGTTGCGTCAGAACGGCGCGGCTCCCCGCCACAAGGAAACCGTTGCAGACGGCAAGGCATCGCATTTCGGCACGGGCGGCCTGTGGTTCGAGGTCGTCGAGCCGTTCAAGCATTACAAGTCGGGCTTTTCCGGCGCGGTGCTGACCGGCGACTGGAACGAGATGCTGGTGCCGAAATTCGACACCCAGAAGCTCGCACCGATGCGCTTCGAGATCGAGGCCTGGCCGGTGGTGCCGCCATGGATCCAGGGCACGATGTCCAAGGATGCCAGGGAGCGCATGGCCAAGGGCGGGGAATCGCTTGCGATGGGCGGCGAGCGGCTGGAGCAGCTGTGCCGCGTCAAGGGCGTCATGAACTGGCAGGGCAAGGACGTCGAATTCACCGGCGGGGCGCTGCGCATCCGCCGCAAGGGTGTGCGCAAGCTCGAGGAATTCTTCGGCCACTGCTGGCAGTCTGCTGTGTTCCCGAGCGGCAAGGCCTTCGGCTACATCGCCTACCCCGGCTACAAGACCGGCAAGGAATACGATTATAACGAGGGCTTCGTCTATCTCGGCGAGGGAGAACTGATTCCGGCGCGCGCGGTCAAGTCGCCCTGGCTCAAGGATTTCACCTATTCGGGCGAGGATGTGTCCTGCGTCATGGAGACCGAGGACGGCAGGCAGTTCACTTTCGGCGGCAAGACCATGGGCGGGGTGCCCTCGATCCCGCCGTCGGATTCCAAGTTCCCGCCGCTGCATCAGATGATCGCGCATTATACGTTCGAGGGCGAAAGCGCCTACGGCATGATCGAACGCTCGACCATGCGCGAGAACATGAAGATGCCCGGCTGATGAGGCTGCGCCTCGGCTGGCCGGAGCCGCGCTTTCAGGACATGGAGGAAATGGAATGGCGCGAAGTGCTCGCGCAGGACCATTCCGGCACGCGCAAGGTCGTGCTCGAAAAGTGGCTCGACTTCGAGCCGCGCGTGCTCGCCTTCGTCGGCAAGTGGGATCCGGGCATGGTCGTCGCGCGCCATGGGCATATGTGTCCCAATTCGATCTACGTCGTCGAAGGCTCGATGATTTCGAACGGCGTGGAGTGTCTGGCGGGCACGAACATCATGCTCGATGTCGGCACGCCCTATGGCCCGAATGTGACCGGGCCGGACGGGGTGATCGTCTATGAGGTGATGGCGGGCGATCCCTCGGTCTGGTATGCCGATCCCGAAGGTTTCGCCGAGTTGAAGCGCGAACTGGGCATCAGGCAACTCGCCAACCCGCACCTGCCAAACGACGACGAGAGCGGCGGCACGCGCGCCACCTATGGCCCGGACGGCATGCTGCTCGCGCCGATCGTTCCCAAGCCCGCGGGCGGCTTTCGCGATCCGCGCTTCCGCCATGCCGACGAGTGCGAATGGATCGAGATCATGGCGCAGGAGCAGAACGGCAAGCGTATTTCGGCCTGGGAGAAGTGGCTCGATTTTTCGCCGACGGCGATGTGCACCGAGACGCGCTACGATCCCGGCCTGATCGTGCCGCCGCGCGGACGCAACTGCATCTCGACCATTCTCGTGCTCGAAGGCTCTATGACCGTGGGCGGACGGGAATGCCGCAAGGGCATGCACATCACGCTGGAGATCGGCACCCCGATGCCAGCGACTGTCGCCGGGTCGGAAGGCGTGCGGCTTTACGAGGTGCGGGTAGGCGATCCGACCACCTGGTATGTCCACAACGATCCGTTCGACAATCTCGATTTCGAACACGGCGCGGTGCCCTTGCCAGCACCGAAGCTGGACTTGCCGTCGTGGCTGGCGGACCGGGATTCGATTTATCAGTAACAGGAGCATCGCGCGAAAAAGTGGGAACCGGTTTTTCGCAACCAGCGATGCGACCACAGGAAATTGAAGCGGGAGAGGAACATGACAAGCAACAGGCGTTCGATGCTCAAGGGAATGGCCTTGGGCGGCTCCGGCGCGGTTTTGCCCGGTGCGCTGGCTTCGCTGGCCGCACCGGCAAGCGCCATGGCGCAGACGACCGACGGCGGCCCCGCCAGCCGGGCCTGGCTCGCTCTGGCGCAGAAGATGACCGAGTGGGACGCGAAGTTTTCCACTCCGCCTTTTTCGGGAACGACATCGAACGAGCGCGCGGAATCGCGACTGCTGATGGCCGATGCGCTGCAACTGGCGCTCGACTTCTGGACCAGAGCCGACACGGCGAACCCCATGTTCACCCGCTTCGTCAGGCCCAACCGCAAGCTGCTCGGCGACAATCCCGATGCCGTCTACTTCTTCGCGCCGATCAGGCCGGACGGCGAATACGTGATTCGCGGCAATACGGCGGGCGCGACCTATACCTCGTTCACAGTCGAGCGCGCCGAAAGCGAGGGTGGGCGCGTCATCGGTCTCGCAGCCACATTGAACGACACCGAATTCGACGTGGCGGCGGACGGCTCCTACGAAATCCATGTCGGCGGGCCCAGGCGCGAACGCAACTGGCTCGCGCTGTCGAACGATTCGCGCACGATCACCACGCGCCACTATTTCGAGCGGGAAGCGTCGGTGGCGGCGGACCAGAACCTTGTCGTTCCCATCGAAATCCATCCCGTGACCCAACCGGCAGCACCCTTGCCGCCCGGCGAGGAGGAAATGGCCGAGCGCCTGCAGACGGTCGCCACCTATTTCGAGGCGGTCATGCATATCAGCCGGCCGGGTGACGTGCCGCGCCCCGGCGCACCCGCCATGCCCTTTGCCTCGCAGGTGCCCAACCGCTTCACCGACCCCAATGTGGTCGCCGACAATCGCGCCATCGGCTATGCAGCCGCCGACAATCGTTACCTGCAGACGCGATATATTCTCGCCCCGGACGAGGCGCTGGAAATGCGCGGGCGCTGGCCCCTCTGCCGCTTCGCCAATGTCGTGATGTTCAACCGCTACATGGCGACCTTCGACTATGTGAACCGGCGCAGCTCGTTCAACCGCAAGCAGACAAAGCTGGAAAAGGACGGCTCGTTCCGGATCGTCGTCGCCCATGAGGATCCCGGTCTGCCCAACTGGATCGATACGGGCGGAAGGCCAAGCGGCACGGTGTTCTGGCGCTTCCAGCTTGCGCCGGGGCGCATCGAGCCGATCGCGACGCGGGTGGTGAAGATCAAGGACCTCAAGCGGAAAGGCTGAAGATGGAACGTCCCGCCCACGTTCCTGCCGAGCTGGTCCGCCCCTATCCGTTCAAGCTGCGCGGGGCGCGCTCGTGGGACCTGCCGCGCACGATGATCCCGGAAATCCAGACCTATCCGCCGATCTTCTGGGCCGAGAACATGCACGAGATGTTGCCGGGAGCATGGGTGCCGCGCTCCATGGAAGCCTTGCGGGCGATCTACATGGATACCGAGCATTTCACGGTGAAGGGCACCTCCGGCTTCGCCCAGATGATCGGGCAGGAGTGGTATTCGATTCCGCACGAGAGCGATCCGCCGCTGCATTCGAAATACCGCATGCTGCTCAATCCGATGTTCGCGCCCAAGCACATCGCGCGGCTGGAGGAGCATATCCGCGAGTTTGCGCGCGAGCGGCTCCTGGAATTGCGTCCGCGCGGCCATTGCGATTTCGTTGCCGATTTCGCGTTCGAGTTCCCGATCCGCGTGTTCCTCGAACTGATGGGCATGCCGCAGCACGACATGGCGACGTTCCTCGCATGGGAACACGCGATCCTGCGCTCGGCGGAGCAGGAGCCCGTGACCGAAGCGCTCGCCAAGATCGTCGATTACCTTGCCGAGCAATGCGAGGACCGGCGTTCGAACCCGTGCGACGACCTGATTACCTTGGCGGTGCAGGGCGAGATCGAGGGGCGCAAACTCGATGACGACGAGTTGATCGGCTTCTGCTTCAACCTGTTCGTCGGCGGGCTCGATACCGTCTCGACCAATATGTCGAACCACTTCCGCCACCTTGCCGAAAATCCGGCGGATCAGGACTTCCTGCGCGCCAATCCCGAGCGGATCGGCGATGCCATCGACGAGCTGATGCGCGCCTATGCGGCGGTGACGACGATCCGGCTGTGCACACAGGACACTGTCGTCGAGGGCATCGAAATGAAGGCCTTCGATCTGGTGCTGATGCCGACGCACCTTGCGGCCAACGATCCGGTGGCTTTCCCGGAGCCGGAGAAGGTCGATTTCACCCGCAAGCCGCGCCATGTGAGTTTCGGCTACGGCCCGCACCTGTGCATCGGCATGCATCTGGCGAAGCGCGAAATGCGCATCGCGATGGAAGAGGCGCTGGCAATATTGCCGCCGTTCCGGCTGGCGGAGGGCGCTGAGATCGAATCGTTCCTGTCGGGGATTATCGGGCCGACAGAGCTGCCGCTGGTGTGGGAGGGGTGACTTAGGTCAGGGCGGATTTTTGCGATGGCCCCGAATTTCGTAATTCGTGGTTTGCGATGGAATACACAGGCTTCCGACGATTGACGCGAGTTTGTGCGCTTAGTACAAAACAAGTACAGAATCTCGCGCGTCGCTTGTAGAGCCAGCGCGGAGGAGGGAAGCAAATGTTCAAGGTCGAAGGACTCGACAAGTTGCAACGGGACTTGGCGGAAGCGCAAAGAGCGTTTGCAGCAATCGATGGTGAATTGGGGATCGTATCATTCGATGCGGAATGCCCCGACAGCATCGAGTCCGCTATCGTTTCGATGGAGCAGATGATTGAAGAACGGTTAGGTCCGTATACCAACAATAGTATTGTCGGCCCAATGATCGGCGAAATGAAAGAAAGGTACCGCACAGCGATAATTGACAAAGCGGCAGAGGCGCGACTTGCGGGAGCGTCCGACGATGGCGAGTGACCTTTTTAGGGAAATCAACAACGCGGTGATGGATCTTCAAGCGGCTGATTATCAGACTGTTGAACGTCCGCTCAAGCATTTGGCACGTCTGCTCGATCATGCTGACTTACGCGGTGTGAACGATGAATTGACCGTTGGCGTGAATCTCGACGCTTTCCTCGACGCAAGCAGCAAAACGGGTGGTTCGATGGTTGGCAGCCATACACTCCGTTGGCCGGAGGACGCGCGCGAGGATTTGGGAGTGCGTCTCCTCTTGATCCGCAAATTGGACGATCAGGACTTTGCGTTTCAATTCGCGCATCGATACTTTGCTGGAACTAGCACTAAGGTGATTTCAGGCTTTCAGGGCATGACGCGTCAGTTGATCATCCCGTTTGTCCGCGATTATCAGGCCTATGTACTGCAGCACGGACGCATTGAACCGAAGCTCGTCATCCCACTCTCCAAACGGATTTTCATTGTGCATGGGCAGGATGGAGAGGCACGAGAGACTGTCGCCCGCTTCATCACCACAATCGGCCTAGAACCTGTCATCTTGCATGAACAGGCCAGTCGCGGTCGCACTGTTATTGAAAAGGTCGAAGCCAACAGCGACGTTGGGTTTGCGGTTGTGCTGCTGACGCCAGATGATCTGGGGAGGGCTAAGGGCGCGAGCGAACTTGAACCTCGCGCTAGGCAAAATGTGTTGCTTGAACTCGGATATTTTATCGCAAAGCTCGGGCGTGATCGTGTTTGCGCCCTCAAGCGTGGTCATGTTGAAGTCCCAAGCGATTTTGCAGGCGTTGTGTGGGAAGAGATGGACGTGAATGGTGGTTGGAAGCAGGGCTTGGGGCGCGAGCTGGAAGCCGCTGGTCAATCAATCGACTGGAATCTGGTGATGCGGGGTTAGCCGATCCTCGTGACTTGTAGGACTTCCGGGGCCAACATATCAAACAGCCGCTTCCACCCTTTCCTACATTGCCGCCGCGTAATACAGTCGCGGCGCTAGTCGATCCTCGGATCGGCTTCGCTTCCGCGAAACTCAGGACATACCGTGACACCTTGGATCCCCCCGCAACGCGCCCACCTTCGGTCGGGGCGGCGGGCGCGGTTTTCCCTTTATGCAGGAAGTGTCACTTTCGGGCTGCAATCCCGCACAATTCCGCGCGTTTCGACATGCGGACACCGCACCGGACACATGTCACTTGTGTCACCCTCGCGGCGTCGCCCCCCTCACCTGGTCCGGCTAGCCGCTGGCGCGGCAAGCCTTCCTATCCTCTCCCGCAAGGGGAGAGGAGCGAGGAGCCTAACCCCCCGGCCCGTAGGGAACGATCCGGCACTGGTCGATGATGCCCGGTTCTGCCGCGACCACCATCGGGATCGCGTTGACGCAGTGCATCGCGGTGATGCCGAGGCCGTCCGCGTCGCCATCGGCCATGGCAAGTTCGATGTCGTAGGCGGGCTGGCCTTCGACGCAGATGCGGTAGGAAGTCTCTGCCAGATCGCCGCGATATTGCGGCGGCACCGGCCAGCCTTCGGGGATGTCGCCCGCGTCGATCCAGTTGATGTGTTCGAGAATGATTTTCTCCGCGCCGTCGACCACGCCGATCAGCTGGAACCACACGGCGCTGGTCGTGCCCTTGGCGATGCACCCGATCGCGGTGTCGTAGTCCTCCCGGGCAGGGGCGGTGACGCAGGTGGTCTTCCAGTCCTCGATGGTCCAGCCGAGCGCATGGGCATTGGCCACGACCGTGCCGGACCATGTCGAGCGCAGCATGACGCCGGTCGAAACCAGCGTCTCGGCATCGAGCGGCAGGCCGAAGCCCCAGATGCCGCGCCCGGTCTGCTCGTCGGGGTAATTGCCGTAGTTGGCGAATTCCTGAAGCCGCACCCGGTCTATGCAGTGCGCGGCGGAGAAGGCGGCGACCGAGAGCATGCCGGTGGCGAAGCCGGGATCGACGCCGCTGGCATAGAGGGTTGCGCCGCCCTCCTTGCAGGCCGCGCGCAACTCCTCGATGCTTTCGTCGCTGTGGGCGGCGGGGTGGATCGCCGACCCCAGCGAGCTGGTGACGACATTGATCCCGGCCTTGAGGAAGCGGGCGATCTCGGCGGTGGTCTGCGCCCTGTCGCGCACGCCGTTGCCGAAATAGGTGACGACGTCGGGCTTGAGGGCGATCAGCGCATCGAGATCGTGCGAGGCGGCAATGCCGACCGGTGCCCGCCCGATCAGCTCGCCCGAATCGCGACCGGCCTTGTCCGCGTTCCACACATAATGGCCGACGAGTTCCATGTCGGCGCGGTCGAGCACGCCCGCGAGCCCGTGCCTGCCGGTTGCTCCGGTTCCCCAGTGAACGACGCGGTAGGCCAATTTACTCGGCGGCCTCGGCCAACTCCGTCTGCGGGCTCTGCGGACCGCGCAGCAGGCGACCGGGCAGGGCACCGGCCACCGCCTCGTCGTTCTCGCGGATGACCTTGCCGTTGACCACGGTCATGACATAGCCCTCGGCGCGCTGGTGCAGCCGCCTGCCGCCGCCGGGCAGGTCGTTGACGATCTCGGGCCGGAACAGCTTCAGCC
>JAGREJ010000164.1 GCA_020446595.1 Novosphingobium sp.
GAACATCCTGCGCGCCGAGAAATCGGGCACGGTGAGCAAGGTCAACGCCAAGGCGGGTGACAGTCTGGCCGTGGACGCGATCATCCTCGAACTGGAGTGACATGCATCTCGACCATGACCCGGCGGCAGGCGTTGCCGATCAGATCGCGTTCGACGATTTTCTGAAGGTCGACATTCGCGTCGGCACGATCCTGGCCGCCGAGGTCTACGAGGGTGCGCGCAAACCGAGCATCAAGTTGCAGATCGATTTCGGGCCGGGGGTCGGCGTGCGAAAGAGCGTGGGGCAGGTTGCCGCGCTCTATACGCCGGATCAGCTTGTCGGGCGGCAGGTCGCTGCGGTGGTCAACTTCCCGCCGCGTCAGATCGGCAAGGCCCTGTCCGAGGCGCTGACGCTCGGTTTCGCTGACGATGAAGGCCGGGTCGTCTTGTTCTCGCCGGATTTTCCGGTGCCGAACGGGTCGAGGCTTTTCTAGGTTACCGCGCCAGTTCCTCGTCGAGGAATGCGGCCACGTCGTCGAGCGCCACAGACTTGTCGAGGTAGGCCTTGCCCACGCCCTTCATCAGCACGAAGGGCAGCATGCCTGCGTCCATCTTCTTGTCGTGGAGCATGTGCGCTGCAAGCGCCTTGCCGTCGCAGCCAAGCCTTAGCGGGGCCAGTTCGCTGCGCATGCCCACTGCGTCGAAATGCGAAGCGATCCGCTCTGCCGTGCTGCGCGGCATCAGCCCGGCCCGCGCCGAAAAGCGCGCGGCGAGGACCATTCCCAGAGCTACGGCTTCGCCGTGCAGGAGGTCTGCCGAATAGCCGGTCTCGGCTTCCAGCGCGTGGCCGAAGGTATGCCCCAGATTGAGGAGCGCGCGCGTGCCGGTGGTTTCGCGCTCGTCCTCCGCGACGATCCGCGCCTTGTGGGCCACGGAGTGCGCGACGGCATATTCGCGGTCGCGCGCATTACCCGATAGGAGCGCGCTGCCGTTCTCCTCGCACCACGCGAAGAAATCTGCATCGCCGATCAGGCCGTATTTCACGACCTCGGCATAGCCCGCCAGCAATTCGCGCTCGGGCAGGGTATCGAGCGTGGCGAGGTCGGCCAGCACCAATGCGGGCTGGTGGAACGCGCCGACAAGGTTCTTGCCCGCTGAGGTGTTGATCGCGGTCTTGCCGCCGACGCTCGAGTCGACCTGCGCCAGCAAGGTGGTGGGAAGCTGGATGAACTGGCAGCCGCGTTTCAGCACCGCGGCGGCGAATCCGGTGAGATCGCCGATCACGCCGCCGCCGAGCGCGAGCACATGGTCGCCGCGCTCGACACCGAGCGAAAGCAGCCAGTCGACCGTTCTCGAGAGGTTTTCCCACGATTTCGTCTGCTCGCCAGCGGCAAGAATGCGCCAGTGCGGTTCGTGACCGTGGTCCCGCAGCGCGCTCTCCACCACTTCGCCCCACGCGGCATGGACATTGGCGTCGGTAACGATGGGCACGTCGCGCTTGCGCAACAGGCCGCGGCAATGTGGAACCAGTTCCGCAAGCAGCCCAGCCTCGACCCGGACCTCGTAGGGTCGCCCTGCGACATCGACGGGGATCACAGCCATTGTTCGATGCCTTCCACAATCTTTTCGAGCGTTTCCGCGTGCGGTCCGCTTCCGCTGTGCACGTGGATCGGAGCCCGACTGTAGTGCTCGCGGCGCTCCTCGCGAAGCCGCGAGAGGATTTCCCTCGGATTTCCCTGTTTCAGCAGGGGACGATTGCCCTTGCGCGAGGTGCGCTCGACCAGTGTGTCGATGTCGCTGTCGAGCCAGACGGCAATGCCTTTGTCGAGGATTTCCGTGCGTGTGTCCGCGTTGCAGAAGGCGCCGCCGCCCGTGGCGATGACCCGTCGAGAGCCGCCGTCGCCCATCAGGCGGGCGATCACGCGGCGCTCGCCATCGCGAAAATAGGCTTCGCCGTGCGCGTCGAAGATTTCGGGAATGGACATCTGCGCCGCGATCTCGATCTCGTCGTCCGCATCGACGAACGTGAAGCCGAGCAGGCTGGCGAGCCGCTTGCCCACGCTGGATTTGCCCACACCCATCATCCCGACCAGCACGATCGGGCGGTCAATCCGCTCCACAAGCGCGGCAATCCGCGCCGGATCGGCGATAGTGTGACGATGCTCCATTGCAGGCCAGCCTATAGTTGCGCTAACCGGCCTTGCAACCATTGCGCGAGGGACGGGTTTGAGCAAGTCGAGACGAAGCGCGGCGACAGCGGTCGTCCTGCTGGCGATGATCGTCACTGCGATTATCGCGCTTTCGTGGCACGCGGGTGGGCCTCGGGACCTGCGCGAGATTTCCCAGCCCGTGGCCGTGCCGGAGCTGCCGCGATGAAGCTGCGCTGGCTGCTGTCGGGCGCGGCTCTGGCCACGGCGTCGGGTTGGGCACTGGCCCAGGGCGCGCCGGAATCACTGCTGCCTCCCGGTTTCGACGATCCGCCGCCAGCTCCCGCAGCTGCGCCGGCGCCAGCGCCTGCTCCCGCACCCGCAGCGCGGGCGGGCGGAACCGCCGCTCCTTCCAGACCGGCTGCGACGACATCGTCGCCTGCCTCCGTTTCGGGTGGCGCTGCGTCAGTGACCGGCGATCCTGCTGGCGGTCCGTCGTCTGGCGCGTCGGCAGTCCTCGCCAAACTGCCGACGCTCGATGAACTCGCGAAGATGACTCCCGAGGAATTCGAGGAAGCACTCGGGCTCGATCCGAAGTTCGACATTCCGGCCGGGGCAAGGCGCGCGCCAGAGAAAGTTGGATTGCTGGACACCAGCGAAGGCGGGCTTCCCGCGGACGCAATGGCTGGCGTGCGACCGTCGCTTTTGAAGCGAGTCCTGACGGGCAATCGTGGCAATATCGTCTCGCGCTGGGGGCACATCCTTGTCAGGCGCGCGCTCGCGTCGCGGCTGGATGCGCCCGGAGGCATGAATGGCGCCGATTTCGCGGGCCTGCGTGCGGGCTTGCTGGTCCGCATGGGCGAGGTGGAGGCGGCGAGGGCGCTGGTGCAGGACGTCGATGTCGACAACTACACCGCGATCCTCACCAATGCCGCTTTCGACGCCTATGTGGGCACGGGCGATTTTACCGGAGTCTGCCCGGTCCTCATCAAGCGGCGCGCGACGCGCGAAGACCCCCAGTGGGAAGCCGCCAACGACATCTGCAGCGCCGCGCGCGGCGATGGCAGGGCGGCTTTATCACGCCTCGACAAGGCGCTCCGTAACAAGGCCATGGCGAACATCGATCTGCTGCTGGCGCAACGCTATGCCGGCGCGGTCGGTCAGTCGCGCCGCGCCGTGACGATCGAGTGGGACGATGTCGATTCGATCAGTCCATGGCGTTACAGCCTTGCCCTGGCGCTCGGGATCAAACCCCCGGACAAGATCGTCAATCTCGCCGATCGACGCATTGCCGGGGCGGCGGCTCTGGCACCCGCACTTGGCCTTGCCGACCGGGCCGCCGCCGCCGACCATGCCGCGGGACGCGGTATTCTTTCCAGCGCGGCCATGGTCGATCTTTACGGCCAGATCTATTCAGCCTCCGACATCGACGGCGCTCCTTCGGAGCGTGCCGAATCGCTGCGGCGCGCCTATGTGCTGCGCGATCCGGCCGCGCGAAGTGTGGCGATGCAGACCTTGTGGAACAGTGCGCCGGACACGGCGCAACGTTATTCGCGCCAGGTTCTCACCGCCTATGCCGCATCGCGGCTGCCCGTCGACGGGAATCTCGCCGAGCAGTCGGGCGACCTGATCGCATCGATGCTGACGGCGGGACTGGACCGCAATGCCGCGCGTTGGGCGGGAGTCGTCGAGGACGGCAGTCTGGGCTGGGCGTTGCTTGCGGTCGGCGGGCCGGGTGGCACGGTCGAAATCGACAGCGGAACGGTCGATTCCTTCGTCGATGACGACGAGAGCGCCGAATCGCGCAAGTCGGCCTTCCTTGTCGCGGGTCTTGCCGGCCTCGGCCGGATCGACGCCGGGACGCGGAGCGAATTCGAGGATCGTCTCGAACTGGACCTTGGCCGAAAGTCCCGCTGGTCCTCTTACATTGACCGCGCGGCAAGCCAGGACCGTCAGGCGATGGTCGCCCTGCTCGCCGGGCTTGGCATGCAGGGATCTGGCTGGGACCGGATGACCGCGCGCCATCTCTATTACATCGTTTCGGCCCTGCGCCGTGTCGGACTGGAGGCTGAAGCGCGAATGATCGCCGCCGAGGCCGTAGCAAGGGGCTGAGCCGGTTTGGCGGTCGCGGCTCCCCAGGGTCCGATCCCGCCGGAACCGGGGCAACTCGCGGTCGAGCGTTTTCTTGAGATGATGGCTGCGGAGCGCGGGGCCGCGGCGAACACGCTGGCGGCCTATGCTCGCGATCTGGCAGCCGCGCGCGAGGTGGTCGGCGATCTGCTGGAGGCGGACAAGGCGGCGCTTGGCTCGCTGGCCGGGGCATGGTCTGGGCTCGCCCCGTCGAGTCTTGCGAGGCGCTGCTCAGCCCTGCGGCAGTTCTATGGGTTCTGTCTGGACGAAGGACTGCGGCGTGAGGATCCATCGGCCGCGCTTCCCAGGCCGCGCGCCCGCAGGCCGCTGCCGCGCCTGCTCACTTTCGAGGAGATCGAGGCGCTGTTCGCGCTGGCGGAGGAACAGGCCGAGAGCGAACGTCGGGAGCAGGTGCGCATGCTGGTTCTGCTGGAACTGCTTTACGGATCGGGGCTCAGGGCCAGCGAACTTGTGGGCCTGCCGCTGTCTGCCGTGCCGCGCGATGCGCCGCTGCTGACGATCATCGGCAAGGGCGGGCAGCAGCGCATGGTTCCGATCAGCGGCAGAGCGAGGGCGGCCCTGTCTCGCTGGCTGGCCTTGCGCGGAAGCGGCGGCAGGTTCCTCTTCCCTTCGCGCGGCGTGTCCGGCCATCTCACAAGGGTCCGGCTCTTTCAGCTCCTGCGCGAACTTGCCGCGAGGGCCGGCATCGCACCCGAAAAGGTTTCACCGCATGTCCTGCGCCATGCCTTCGCGACGCATCTCCTCGAAGGAGGGGCCGATCTTCGCGTGCTCCAGGTGCTGCTCGGCCATGCCGATATTGCCACGACCCAGATCTACACGCATGTTGAGAGCGCACGGCTGGTCGCGCTGGTCAACGAGCGCCACCCGCTAGGTACGGTCAGGCCCTAGCGAGCCCGAAGGGGCAATACAGGGCCTCGATAGTGCCCGGAATCAGCCAATTCTGGCTGGCGAACGATACAGGAGTAGAGAAATGAAGAGATCAATCGGTTTTGCGCCGCGAACCACGATGATTGCCGTGAGTGCTGCACTGGCGATGGCCGGACCGACCTACTCCGCGCCGTCATTCGCGAAATCCAGCGGTTCCGGCCTGCCATCGACCGTTTCCGGCATCAGTGCTTCCGACAAGCAGCAGGGCGCCAAGGCGCATCCTGAACTGCTCGCCGAATTCGGCGGCGCGATGTCAGGTGCTCCGGCAAGCTACGTCGAACAGGTCGGCAAGACCATTGCGGTCCAGTCGGGGCTCTCCAACGCGCGTGACGATTTTACCGTCACGCTGCTCAATTCGTCGGTCAACAACGCCTTCGCGATCCCCGGCGGCTATGTCTATGTCACCCGCCAGCTTGCCGCGCTGATGAACAACGAGGCGGAACTGGCCGCTGTGCTCGGCCACGAGGTCGGGCATGTGGCGGCCCAGCACGGCAAGAAGCGGCAGAAGGCGGCGACGCGTAATTCGGTGATCGGCGTGCTTGGCACGATCCTGTCGGGCGTGTTGCTGGGCGACAGTGCGCTGGGACAGCTCGGTCAAAAAGTATTTTCTCAGGGTTCCCAATTGCTTACGCTGCAATATTCGCGCGGGCAGGAGATCGAATCCGACAATCTCGGCATCCATTATCTTTCAAGGGCCGGTTACGATCCGCGCGCCATGTCGACCGTGCTTGAAAGCCTGGCCCGGCAGAACGCGCTCGAGGCGCAGTTGCGCGGGGCCAGCAACCGCGTTCCGGAATGGGCTTCGACACACCCCGATCCGGCATCGCGGGTGCGCGATGCGCGCAATCGGGCCGGAGCGAATGCGAGAGGAGTGACCAATCGCGATACCTTCCTGTCGCGAATCGCGGGTCTGACCTATGGCGACGATCCCAAGCAGGGCGTGATCGACGGGCGCAATTTCGTCCATCCTGAACTGCGGCTCACGTTTCAGATCCCGAACGGCTTCTACATGGTGAACGGAACGCGGGCGGTTTCGATCGCGGGGCAATCGGCCAAGGCTCAGTTCAGCGGCGGCCCCTATAACGGCGATCTCGACAGCTATGTGAGGGCCGGGTTTGCGGCAGTTGGCGGCAATCAGCAGCAGATTACACCGCAGCAGATCACGCGCCTGACCATCAACGGGCTGCCGGGGGCCTATGGCATCGCGCGGGTTAACAGCGGTAACCAGCAGGTCGATGTGATGGTCTTCGCGTTCGAATTTGCGCGGGACCGCGCCTATCACTTCGTGACGCTGGCTCCGGCCGGACAGACCAATATTTTTTCGCCGATGATTAATTCGATGCGCCGGATTTCACCGACGGAGGCCGGTCAGGTGAGGCCGCGCAAGCTTGCGGTCGTAACTGTCGCCAGGGGAGACACGGTGCAGTCGCTCGCCTCACGCATGGCTTATGACGACGCGCCGCTCGAGCGGTTTCTCGTGCTGAACGGATTGGCTTCCAATGCAGTGCTGCGGGCTGGCGACAAGGTGAAGCTCGTCACTTACTGATTTCGGAACAGGAAGTTTCCGGATTTGCAAATGAAAAGGGCGGCGAGTTTCCCCGCCGCCCCAGTCATTCTTGGAGTATTGCTCGCTATTAGGTAGCGGCCATACCCGACGAAGTGTTCTCGAACGTGGTCGTGATCTGCTCGCCCAGACCCTGGACGGCGCTGATCATGGCAACCGCGATGAGGGCGGCGATGAGGCCGTATTCGATGGCGGTCGCACCGTCTTCGTTACGGAAGAACTTGTTGATGAACTTCATGTGTAGTCTCCTGGTTTGCAGTCTTCAGTACCCGGTCCGGGTGAAACGGAATTTCTCGCGGACGTGATGTTCAATAGGCAGCATTTCTTGCTAAATGTTTAATCCTAGCCGCCTTGTACCTCGGCAGATTTGGATGTGACTTCTTCCCACATGTCGATAGCCTCGCTGGTGAACCCGCGAAGGGCTCCCAGCATGGTCAGGACGATGAACGCGAGAATCAGGCCGTATTCGACGGCGGTCGCTCCACGTGTATCGTCAGTCAGCTTTCCGAGAAAACGAAGCATGCGAGTTGCATCCTGCTAATCCTTCGAGGACAACGGGGAATTGCGCTAGTTGGCCCTAACATTTTGCTAATCGGGTGCGTTAACGTGCAAAATTTGTCGACACCCCTGCTCGTGGTTGCGGCCGCGCTGATCCGGGCCGACGGTCGCGTGCTAATGCACCGCCGTGCTTTCACGGCGGTGCACGGCGGGCTCTGGGAATTTCCGGGCGGGAAGGTAAGTGCCGGTGAAACTGCCGAATTTGCGCTGGTGCGAGAGCTTTCCGAGGAGCTGGATATTGTTGTCGCGGAACGAGATCTCGCGCCGCTGGGCTTCGCAAGCGGCCGAACCGAAGGCGAATCGAGCGTCCGGCCGCTTGTCATTCTTCTTTACACCTGCACCTGCTGGAAAGGGGAGCCGCGCTGCGTTGAGGGCGCGGAAATCGGCTGGTTCGATCCGGCAATGACGGATTCGCTCGAGATGCCGCCGCTTGACTATCCTCTGGCGCGTCAGCTCAGGGCAATGCTCGCCGGGATCTCCTAGGCGCTTGCCAAAGCGCGCGGGGCTATCTATGTGCCCGGTTCCCGCGCGCCCGTAGCTCAGCTGGATAGAGTTCCTGACTACGAATCAGGCGGTCGGAGGTTCGAATCCTTCCGGGCGCGCCATTTTTTCAAAGGCCATCCGCAAGGGTGGCCTTTGGTGTTTGTGGGTCATCGCACGAGTCGAACCATCGGAGCCGAGACGACCGGGTCGGCCAGGGCAATCGCTTCGGACGCGCCTGGGAGAGCCCGTTGCCTTTCGGCGGTGGCCTTTTGTTGTCCCGAACCCTCGCCAAGCATGTCCGCTTGAGTTACCCCTTAGTGACAACACCTAAGATACTGGGTTCTGGGGCATGCAGGCGGTCATACCAATCTTTCTCAGCGCATTGGCGATGTCCACCGTTCTCAATGTCGTCCTGCGTCGCGTCAATATTCCCACGGTCATCGGCTATATCGTTACGGGAACCGTGCTGGCCGCATTGTTCAAGCTCGACGAAAGCGCCGGTCACACGCTCGAAAGCATAGCCGAGTTCGGCATTGTCTTCCTGATGTTCACCATCGGGCTGGAATTTTCCTTCACGCACCTGTCGAGCATGCGACGCGAAGTATTCGTCTTCGGCTTCCTTCAGGTCGTGCTCACGGCTGTTGCGATGGGGCTTGGCGCAAACCTGTTCTTCGGCGTCCCTCCGGTCAGCGCCGCGATCGTTGGTTCGGGGCTGGCCTTGTCGTCCACGGCAATCGTTCTCAAGATTCTCAACGAGTCGGGCAAGATCAAGTCGGACGAGGGGCGCAGCGCCGTCGGCATCCTGATCTTTCAGGATATCGCCGTCATCCCGATCCTGCTGATGATCAGTCTGGCGACCGAAAAGGACGCGAAG
The DNA here is from genome assembly GCA_020446595.1 of Novosphingobium sp. Classification (GTDB taxonomy): domain Bacteria; phylum Pseudomonadota; class Alphaproteobacteria; order Sphingomonadales; family Sphingomonadaceae; genus Novosphingobium. The sequence continues at coordinate 8,684 of JAGREJ010000164.1, forward strand.
ATTTTGCCGCTGATCGGGGAGATGGCGGTAAATGCGGTTATCCTGATCGGAGTCATTTATCTGGCGGGGCGTTACCTGCTGAAAAGCGTGTTCCGGGTCGTCTCGGAAACCAACTCGCGCGAGATCTATATCGGTTCGATCCTGCTGACGGCGGTGGGCGCATCCTATCTCGCCCACTATTTCGGCTTTTCGTATTCGCTTGGGGGCTTCCTTGCGGGGATGATGATCGCCGACACCATCTACAAGTATCAGGTCGAGGCTGACCTTATCCCTTTTCGCGACCTGCTGCTCGGCGTGTTCTTCATCTCGGTCGGCCTGCAGATCGATTTTCGGGTGGTCTGGGAATTCCTGCCCGTCATCCTCGGACTCTGTCTGGGGCTCATGCTCGTCAAGGGAATCATCATCCACCTGTTGTTGCTGACTTCCCATTCCTCGATCGTGGCGTTCAAGACGGCGGTGAACCTGTCCCAGATCGGCGAGTTCGCGCTGGTGGTGTTGTCGCTCATGCTCGGCAACAGGCTGATGCCTGCCGATCAGGTGCAGATTCTCATGGTGACGGTCGTGGTCTCGATGATCGCGACACCCTTCCTGATCAACAACGCCGATGCGGTCATGCGGCTGCTGTTCAGGCGCAGCGAACAGGCCGACCATGCCAGTCAGTTGAGCATGATCAGCGGGCACGTCGTCCTGCTGGGCTTCGGAAATCTCGGACAGATCATATCACGGCAGCTCGAACAGGCGGACATTCAGCATGTCGTCGTTACCCAGGCGACAGACGAATACGTCAAGGCCCGCGAGCTTGGAAAGATGGCGGTTTTCGGCGATCCGAGCGATCGCGTGGTGTTGCGGCAGGTCGGCATTGGTCAGGCGATGAGCACGATTATCGCCGTCGATGATATCGAAACGGTGCGGCGGACGAGCGCCGCGATCACGCTCGTCGATCCGTCGATCAGCGTGATTGCGCGGGTATCCTCGGAAGACGAAAGATCGGAGATCGAGGGCTTCGACCACGAGCTGGTCCTCGACGGCAACAGCAGCACCGCGCAGATGATCGTCGACCAGATCCAGCGTTCGCGCAGGCTGACGCAGGAAACTTCGGAAATACGCTATGTGAAGGACATCGATACGGCGAACACCGATGATGCGATCACCATGGTCGTGGAGGAACAGAAGCGACTGCTTGGTCTGGCGTCCAAGTCATTCAACGGCATCCGAAATCGTGAGGATGTCATGCAGATCAAGGCCTATCACGAATCGTTCGAGGCGCTGAGCGAGATCATAGGCCGGGCCACGCGAGGGATAGTGGCCAGTCCCAATCTGTCCGCGGTGCAATATGAGCGGATCAACACGGTCATCGACAATCACGATCGCCTGGTCGCCATGAACTCCGTGCTCGAAACGCTGGGGCGCGAATTGTATTCGCTGGCAAGGGACGACAAGACCCGCTCGCTGGCAGAGACAGCGGTCGAGGGCCTCGATTCGATCCTGCTCACGCTGATTGCCCTTTCGGCCGAATACAGCGACTTCGAGATGCAATTGCTGGACAAGATGACCTCCTCGCAGGCCAAAGGCTTTGCCGGCGTCAGGGAAAGGTATCTTGCGGCGGAGCGCGATCTGGACGTCGACAAGAAGGCCATGCTTCTGGCGGCAACCAATCACATGGACCGGTTGCGCGTTCTTTTTGGCGAAGTCGGCAACAATTACCGCAAACTGGCGGACTATGTGCAGGGCGATGCCGGGCTCACGCAGCCTGTCGGAGTATGAGCGAACCTGCAAAGGAGAGACCCAATGCAAGCCAACATGCGCCCCCTGATTTCGGCGGACAGCCATGTCGAGGAGCCGCCGGGCCTGTGGTTCGACGAAATTCCGGAAAGGATGCGTGGTGAACTGCCGCCGGAGATGCGTCCCACCGATTCGGAAACCCAGTATGCGCTGCGTGTCGGCGCGAAGAAGGATGGTGACCTGACTGCTGCCGAACTCGAAGGCGAAAGGCACAGGCAGGAGGTTGCCTCGCTTGGCACCACGAGTGTCGAGGCCCGCTACAAGGTGATGCGCGAGGAAGGCGTGGTTGCCGAATGCATCTATCCTACCAAGGGCCTCTATCTCTGGAGCATCGAGAATCCCGAGATCGAGAATGTCTGTGCGAGGCATTACAACGACTGGATGCTCGATCTGCTCGAGAGCCGCTCCGAACGGTTTCGCTGCGCGGCGATGATCCCAACGCGCGATCTCGACAATGCCATCGCCGAAGTCCGGCGTTGCGCGGCTATGGGCATGGGCTCGCTGATGCTGCCCATCGTCGGCACGCCGCCGTTCAATCACAAGCAATGGGATCCGCTGTGGGCGGCGATCAACGAGACCGGGTTGCCGGTTGTGATGCATCAGGGCAGCGGGCACGACATGTTGTTCTACCGGGGCAGGGGGGCGACTGTCTCGAACCTGCTGGCGACGCAGTCGATGGCGCCGCGAACCGCCGGACTTCTCGCCATGTCTGGAGTACTCGAGGACAATCCGAACCTGCATTTTGTTTTCGTCGAGACCAATGCGGCGTGGATTTCCTGGGCAATGACGACGCTCGACCATTACGACAGGTCATTCCGCCAATATGTCGGCTGGGTGCGGCCCGAACTGAAGGAGCCGCCGAGCTTCTATCTCAAGCGGCAGATCCACGGCACGTTCCAGATCGACGAAGTCGCAGTGCGCATGGTGCCCTTTACCGGAGCGGCGGTTGCCATGTGGGGATCGGACTACCCCCATGCCGAAGGCACCTATCCGCATTCGCAGGACGTGGTTGCGGGATTCGCAAAAGACCTGGCGGATGAAGATGTGAGCGCAATCACATTCGACACCGCCGCCGAGCTGTTCCAGTTCGACCGGGAAAAACTGCTCGCGCCGTTCTGAATGGCTGCATGCGATGTCTTCATGGTCTTCGTGGACGGCAAGCCCGGCCATGAGGAAGACTATGCCCGCTGGTTTCTGGGCGGGCACCTGGCAGACATGCGCCAGCTACCGGGGGTTACTCAGGCATTTTCCGGTCATCTGACGTCGCTGGACGGCGCGGCATCGCCCGCCGGGCTCTGCGCTCTCTACGATACGCCCGATGGCGGGAGCTTGCTGAAGACAATCGCCGCCAGCAAGGGAACGGCGGCCTTGCCAGAGTCCGACCTGCAGGGAGCGATGGTCTGGCGAGTGCTGGAGACGGTCGGGGCTGTATCTACCGAGGGCGTCGGCGATGCGCAGCCAGAAGGCCCGGTGCTGATCTGCATGTGCTCCGATGAAATCGATGGATCGCTGCTGCCCGTTCTGCTGGATGAACATTCGGACGTGAAAGCTGCGCGGCACATGCGGATCAGCCCGATCCAGCCCTCGCGCGGACGCGAATATTCGGATTTTCTGTTGCTGGACCTTGAGCCGGGCTCTGACCCGGCGGACATCACTTCCAAGCTCATGTCACACGTTGGCAGCGACGCGACACGCTGCCTGCTGGTGTCGACGTAACCTGCCGGTTCACTCGGCGATCACGACCTCGCAGGCGTCGCTGAACACGATCTCGCGGCTGACATGCGCATTGCCATGCGGGCCGCCACCCCAGGACGTCATCACGGTGGTATAGACGCCGGTCCCGCCTGCCACGAGCACGAGCAGGTTATCCCGATGACCGATCGCAGGAACGACTCGCTCCGGATCCGCTGGAGGACCTTCCATGCGGGCCCAGCTGAGCTTGTCTGCGGTGTTGACCGCGCGGCGCAGCAACTCGTCCATGATACGGTCACGATCATAGCCTTCGCGCGCGAAGGTAAGCGCATGATCGGGATTGAGAATGACGACGATCGAGCCGCTGTAGGCCGTCGCATTGTTGTGGCAAACGTTGGCAATCGTTTCGGCAATCACCTGAAGCATGCGCTCGGCGACCGGCGATCCGTCCGGGCTCGGTCGCAGTATTACCGAGATCGGCGCACCGACGCAGGCGACGGTCACCGCGCTTTGCTCCGCTTCGAAACCCAGCGTGGTGTGCAGGGGCGGGAATGGGCTGCTCGCCTCGTCTTCGGCGAGACAATAGGCAATCGAGGCTGGCTGGCTGAGCAGCGACATGGCGGATTCGCCGGGCCAGACGCCACCGAGATTGATGAGGCAAAGCCGCAGTGCGCGCCCGATGGTGAGGTTGGCCCGGTGTCCATAGCCAAGCGCGCCGAAGCCGCTGGCAATCCCTGCTTCCTGTATCGCCGGACCGTTGACGATCAGCATCGGCGCGACCTGATGCGTGGTTACCTGGAATTCGGTTGCGTCCATGCGCGGATCGCACACCGCCATGACGGCGGCGATGACGACGGGAAAATGCTCGGGCTTGCATCCCGCCATGACCGCGTTGATCGCGACTTTCTCGACCGTCGCTTCGCCCATATTGGGGCCGACTTCGCCGAGGATAAGATCGGCGTCGTATCCGGCCATAGCCGCCATTTCGAGCATTTCGGCGACGCGTTCCTCGGTCGGCAGGATCACCGGCAGGCCATCGGTCGCCTTCAGGCGATAGAGCTCGTCCTGAAGCGCTGCCTCGCTTTCCCCCTCGATGCGGGCCGAGGTGAGGTCAGGCTGCACGGGCTACTCTCGTTTGCCATGACGCGACAATCGCGGGAGCGACAAGGCGCGCAATCTCGGCGATACGGGCCTCACCGGTTCCGGCGACCGGATGCGGCAATTGCACACGCGGCACGTCCGGCATGCCGACCGAGCGGGCGACGAAGCCGCCTGCCTCGGTGAACTTCTCGGTGATGAGCGCGCAAACTGGAACGCCAGCGCGGGCAAGGTTCACCGCGTCGCGGGTCGCACTCGAGGTGCAGGAGCCGCAATGGCCCATGGCGGTGACGGCGACATCGTTGTTCGCCGCGATCTCGGCGATCATCTCGGGCGGCGCGATCAGCGACGCGTTGGGAAATTCGTAAAGCGTGACGACCGGGCTATCGAGGACATCCACTAGCGCCTCGCCCACCGCGCTCAGCAGCTTCGAGGCATCGAAGAACATGTTCGACATCAGGCCGACGCGCAGTCCCGGCCCGCTGGCGTCTGCGGAGAGCGTATAAGGTGTGACGGCAATGCGCGGCGCGGCGCGCGGATCGAGAATGGTGAGGCTTGGCATCGGGTCGGCTCCTCTCGTTTCGAAATACGATACCACATCATACCGCTCACATCACATAATGATCGCCCGAAGCACGGACCGTGATGTCGCTGATCGACACGCCCCATGGCTGGTCGATGGCGTGGACGATGGCTTCGACGATGTATTCGGGTTCGAGCGAGGCATAGGTGATCGACTCGGGATCGGACCATTCGGGCGGGGCGGAGCCATCCATTGTGCGCTCCAGCATGGTGCGGAACTCTCCATAATTGGCACCGATCGCGCCGAGCGCCGCCGCTGCGTTGATGACGCTGTTGCCGAGATTGGTGGTCGGAACTCCGGTCGGCTTGATAACAGTCACCTTGATCCTGCCGCGCGATTCCTGACGCACCGAATGCGAGAAATAGTCGACCGCGGCCTTGGTTGCGCCATAGACCGAACCGCCCATCACCGGGACATTGCCGAAGATCGAGGACAGGTTGACGATCAGACCGCGTCCCTGCGCGATCATCTGGTCGTGCACCGCCATGGTGCCGTTCATCACGCCCTTGAAATTGATATCGATGCAGCGCGACCATGCCTCGGCGGCCGCTTCGTGATCGGCCAGGAAGGCGAGCGGCATGATCCCGGCATTGTTCACCAGCACGTCTATCGCGCCGAACTTTTCGACGGTGAGGCTTGCGACCGCGCGCATGTCGTCCAGCAGGGAAACATCGGCGGTTGCGGCCGCCGCTTCGCCACCCGCGCCGACAATCGCATCGACAGTTGCCTGTGCGCTCGCGATGTTGATGTCGCAGCACACCAGCCTCGCGCCCATCGTGGCAAGACGCTTGCTGGCCAGCGCGCCAAAGCCGCTGCCCGCGCCGGTGATAATGATGACCTTGCCCGTTACCCTGTCTGTCATGTGGTCTCCTCGCCTCTATGCGAAACCTTGCCGTGTGCCACGCCGCATTCAAGAAAAAGGTGAGGCCGCTTTACTTCGATAGGGCACGGCGGCATCTCCCAAAGTTCAGAACGATACCGCGAACGGGGATAACCGATGTCCGAAATCCAGAGACCCTTGCCCAAGCCGACACCGGAAACCCAGCACTTCTGGGATGGCTGCAAAGAGGGTGAACTGCGACTGCAACGCTGCAGCAAGTGTGCTGAAACATGGTTTCCGCCGCGCCCGTTCTGCCCTTCCTGCGCATGTCGCGAGGTCGAGGTCTACAAGGCCAGTGGCAAGGCCACCTTGCTCTCCTACGTCATCAGTCACCGTGGACATCCGGGCTTCGGCAAGGAGCCTTATGCGATCGCCGTCGTCGAACTGGAGGAAGGGGTGAAAATGATGAGCAACATTGTCGATTGCCCTCAGACTCCCGAAGCACTGGTGCTCGACATGCCGCTTGAAGTGACCTTCGAGCAGCAGGCCAGGGACGAGAATATCTTCATCCCGCTGTTCAAGCCGGCGGAGGGCTGAGGCGATGGATACATTTGCACTGAAACCCCGTTCCGTCGCCGTTGTGGGTGCCGCTGAAACGACACAGATGGGCTTGATCCCCGATATGTCGCAGCTTGGCCTGCATTTCGACTGCGCGCTCAACGCCATGGAGGATGCGGGGCTCAAGCCTTCGGACATCGATGGCGTCGCGGCAGGCGAAGAGGATGTCGCGACGCTGGCCAATATGCTCGGCATCGTGCCCCGGTGGATCGATGCCACCGACGTCGGCGGCTGTTCCTACATGATCCACGTGCGCCATGCCGCCGCAGCGATAGCTGCCGGGTATTGTCACACGGTGCTGATTACTCATGGCGAATCGGGGCGTTCGCGGGTCGGCAGCCCCGGTTACAATCCCTCTCCGGCGAGCCCGACTGGCCAGTTCGAGGCGCCCTATGGCGTGACCGGCGCGCCCTCGATGTTCACCATTCCGGTCCTGCGCTA
>JAGREJ010000165.1 GCA_020446595.1 Novosphingobium sp.
CAGTTCCGAGCTGCGGTCGGCAATTGTCAGCCAGCCGTGCTCGTCAAGGATGCCATGATCGCCGGTGTGGACTACGCCGCCGCGCAGCAGGGCCGCCGTCTTTTCCGGCTCGCGCCAGTAGCCGAGCGGAGGCGTATAGACACCCGCCCACGGACCACTCGTGACCGGTGCGAGGCAAACCTCGCCCACAACGCCGCTGGGCAGCAGCGCGCCATGCTCGTCGCGGATAGTGACTTCGAGGTGGGGAATTGGCCTGCCGCTCGCGCCTTCGGGATCCATGCCGTCCCGGCCCAGCGCGACAATGGTCGGCGCTTCGGTCAGCCCGTAGCTGGAGACGATGCCGAAGCCGTATCGCTTCAGGAATGCCTCGCGGATGGGCTGCGAAAGGGGAGCGCCACCGTAAAGCATGAAGATGCCGTCGGGCAGGTCGCGGTCCGATTGCAGCAGGTCGTAGACCATCGTCGGGACCAGCGCGATCTCCTCGATCCGCAGGGCGTGCAGTCCATCGACAATCGTGTCGATCTTCGGGCCGGGCGCGAACAGGAACGGCCTGAACTGCAGGAACGCCGAAACCGGGCCGAGGATCATCAGGTTGGTCACAGTCAGCGGCAGCACAGCGGCGCGGCGTGCATCCGGCGCCATAAGGCCGTGCGCGAACTGGGCGGCGGGAACGACGATCATGTTGTGCTGGCTGTGAACCACGCCTTTGGGCACGCCGGTCGTCCCGCTGGTATACATGATTGCTGCCGGGGCATGGGGATCGATCTCGGGACTGGGCGCAGTGGTGGCAGCCGGACTGGCCAGTGCCTCGGCCCAGCCGCCATCGGCATCGGGATCGTCGAGATACCAGACCGCATCGAGTTCTGGCGTCTCGGCCTGGAAGGCATCGACCTGCGGCTTCATCGAGGTGTCGCTTATCAGCAGGCGCGCGCCGCTGTGTGACAGGATGAACCGCTTGTCGTCGCGCGCCAGGACCTTGTTGATCCCGACCCAGACCACGCCCAATCGCATGGCGGCGAAGAACGCGATGACGAGACTGCATTCGTTGCCCAGCGATGCGGCCACTCGGTCGCCGGATCGAATGCCGAAGTAAGCGAGCAACGCGGCCGCCGCTTCGACCGCTTGTTCGAGTTCGCTGAACGTATAGCTGCGATCCTCGTCTGTCAGTGCCTCATGATCCGGGCAGACTGCCGCGGCGCGCTCGACCAGACCGGCGACGCAGGCGGGATAGCCGGGTGGGTCGATCCGTATCGGCGGCGCCTGCAGGCCGAGGCGCGTGTAGTCCTCGTCGCTCAACGCCATGGCCGGATCGAACCCATCGCCGGTCACAACCCCTTGAGGTATTCGATCATTTCCTTGCGCTGGGCTTCGTCCTTGAGCCCGGGGAAGGCCATTCTCGAACCCGGAACTGCCTGCATCGGCGCGGTGAGGTAAGTGTCGAGCGTGGCTTCGTCCCAGGTGAGGCCGGAATTCTTCATCGCTTCGGAGTAGTTGAAGCCCTCGGCATGACCTGCCTTGGCGCCGAACACGCCCGCAAGGCTCGGGCCGACGCCGTGCTTGCCGGGTTCGACCTGATGGCAGGACATGCACTGCGCGAATGTGGCGGGCCGTCCGGGCTGATCCGGTGCCGCTTCGGCCACTTCGGTTGTCTGGTCAGCCGGTGGTTGGGTGTCGTCGCTATCGCTGCCGCCGCCGCACGAAGCGCAGGCGAGAGCAAGTGGCGCAATGACGAGAAGTGCTGGGCTGCGCATGAATTCTCCATTTTCCGATGCAAGGCGATCCTTGCCTCGCCCCGATGCCAGAAGCGAAGCTTTTCGCCAATCGGCGATCTCCATGCCGTCGGCGATATGTGCCTGGGGGACGAGCCGACAGCGGGCAGCTTCGGTTTGACAAGAACGAGAATCCAATTCTATTTTTGACAATCGACGCGATCCGAAAGTCACGAGTCGCGGACACCATAACGGAGAGGCACACGCCATGACCCAGGCAAGACCGATCGATGCGGACAATCACTATTACGAGCCGCTCGACGCTTTCACCCGCTATCAGGACAAGGCGATGCGCACGCGCGGCGTGCAGGTGGTGCGCGACGGCAAGCGCGTCCTCGTCGTCATCGGCGAGAAGGTGAACCGCTTCATCCCGAATCCGACCTTCGATCCGGTGATCGTTCCCGGCTCGATCGACCTGTTCTTCCGCGGGCAGGTGCCCGAGGGCGTCGATCCCAAATCGCTGAGCCAGATCGAGCCGATCCACGATGAATACATGGACCGCGACAAGCGCATCGAAGTGATGGACAAGCAGGGCCTCGCCGCCTGCATCATGTATCCGACGATGGGCGTTGGCGTGGAAGAGGCGCTCAAGGACGATCCCGAGGCCGCCGTTGCGACGATCGCCTCGTTCAATCGCTGGCTGGAAGAGGACTGGGGCTACAATTTCAAGGACCGGATCATCGCGACTCCGCTGATCTCGCTGGTCGATGTCGATGCGGCGCTGAAGGAACTGGACTACGTGCTGAGCAAGGGTGCGCGCGGGGTTCATATCCGTCCGGCTCCGGTCCCCGCCGAGGGCGGCAACCGCTCGCTCGGCGATCCGGTGCACGATCCCGTCTGGGCGGCGATTGCCGAAGCCAATATCCCGGTGTTCTTCCATCTGGGCGACAGCGGCTACAACCTCTTCGCCGGGCACTGGGGCGGCAATCCGCTGTTCCAGCCCTTCGTCGGCAAGCCCAATCCACTCGACCAGCTTATCGTTGCCGACCGGGCGATCCATGACACCATGGCCTCGCTGATCGTCCACGGCGTGTTCCAGCGGCATCCGAAACTGCGTGTCGCATCGATCGAAAACGGTTCGGACTGGGTCGCGATCCTGCTCAAGCGGATGAAGAAGAAGGCGAACCAGATGCCGGAGTATTTCCCGGACGATCCGCTCGACGTGATGCGCGAACACGTCTGGGTCGCGCCCTATTACGAGGAAGACATCCGCGCTCTGGCCGACCTGATCGGCACGGAGCGGGTGCTGTTCGGATCGGACTGGCCGCATGGCGAGGGGCTGGCTGATCCGGTTGCGTTCGTCGATGATCTCAAGGGATTTTCAGAGGCCGAGATCGCCAGGGTGATGCGCACCAACAGCGAGGAGTTGCTGGGCTACAGCCCGGCGAATTGATTCGCTGATTACCAACGCCGGGCCATCGCGCCCGGCAAGTTCACAATTTGCGAAGGGGGAGAGAGCTTCGTGTCCAAGCGAGCGATAGATTGCCTGATCAACGTCCATTTCGGCGACGAGGCGCAGGCCGAATGGATGCAACGTGTCCGCAAGGAATATTTCAAGCAGGGCGAGGACATCTTCGGTACCTGGGACATGGAAAAGGTCCTCGACGAGATGGACGCGCAGGGCGTCGAGAAGGTCGTTGTCATGGGCCAGATCGGCAAGCCCAACGGCTCGCCGTTCAAATTCGTCGAGGCGCGGCCTGACCGCTTCGCCATGAGCCTTGGCGGCTTCGACCTGCTGCAGCCGATGGCGAACATCCGCAACATCGAGCCGATCCTGAAAAGCAACCCGGTTGCCTATCTCGCCATCGGCCCCTCGTTCTGGGCCAACGGCACCTACAATCCCGAACACGCGGTCTACTATCCGCTCTACACCAAGTGCGTCGAATGGGACGTGCCGCTGTGCATGAACACCGGCCTGCCCGGACCGCCGATCCCCGGCGAGGTGCAGAACCCGATGTATCTCGACCGGGTGTGCCAGCACTTCCCTGACTTGAAGCTGTGCATGATCCACGGCGCCGATCCGTGGTGGGAAATCGCCATCCGCTTGATGGTCAAGTATCCCAATCTGCACATGATGACTTCGGCGTGGGCGCCCAAGTATCTGCCCGAGACGTTGCTTCACTACATGCGCACGCGCGGCAAGAAGAAGGTGATTTTCGCAAGCGACGCGCCGGTGCTCTCGATCACGCGCACCACGACGGAGGCGCGCGCGCTCGATCTGCCCGAGGAGGTCATGGAGAACTGGATGTATAACAACGCCCAGCGCTTCTTCTTCGACCGGCTCGAGGGCAAGAACGCGTGAGCGAGCTTCTCGTATCCCGCGAGAACGGGATCGTCACCGTCACGTTCAATCGGCCCAGCAAGAAAAATGCGCTGACCGGTCCGATGTGGGCCGAGCTGGATCGCGTGACCAGCGAAGTGTTTGCCAATCCCGAGGACCGGGTGCTGGTGCTCAAGGGCGCGGGTGACGATTTCTCCGCAGGCGCTGACCTGTCCGGCGGTCTTGGCACGGGCGGGTCAGGCGGAGACGGGCCGTCGCATGTTATCCTTGAGGAGATGCGCGCCGTCGGCGAGATCGTCAATCGCCTGCACCGCATGGCCAAGCCAACGCTGGCTGTTGTCGATGGGGTCTGCGTGGGGGTCGCTTTCGGATTGGCGCTCGCCTGCGATCTCGTCGTGGCCAGCGACCGGGCGCGCTTCGGCGCGGTCTTCGCCAAGCGGGGCCTCGCGCTCGATGGCGGGCTGTCCTGGTCCCTGCCGCGCGCGGTCGGCATGCGGCGCGCCAAGCAGATGGCGTTTTTCGGCGAAATGGTCAGCGGACCGGATGCGCTCGAAGCAGGCATGATAAACGCCTGTGTGCCCGCAAACGAACTTCACGTTCTTGGAGACGAATGGGCTGGGCGGCTGGCAACATCGGCGACCATGGCGCTCGGCCTCATCAAGCGGCAGATGGACGCGAGCATGGCGATCCCGATGGAAAAGGCGGTGGAGGACGAGGCGCGCTCACAGCATGTCGCGTTCACCACGCACGACCTGAGCGAAGGCATCAGGGCCTTCATGGAGCGGCGCGAGCCGCGCTTCATCGGCAGATAGGCGACCATGACCGAGGCCCAGCGCGCGCGCCGCGAGGCGATCCTCTCCGCAACGATGGACTTGCTGGGTGAGAGGGAGCACGGCCAGATCCACATGCGCGATATCGCGGAACGGTCGGGCGTCGCGCTGGCTACGCTCTATCGCTACTTCGCGTCGAAGGAACTGCTCTATGCCCATACAGTCGTTTCGTGGGGCCGCGCCTTCGGTCCGGCGACGCAGCGGCTGGCCAGTGGCGCTGCCTCCGATCGCGAGCGCATGGACCAGGCATTCCGGCGCACGATCAAGGCCTACGAGCGTCAGCCCGCCTTCTATCGCCTGATTGCCGCGCTCGAAGTGACCCAAGACCGCGAGGCGCACGAAGTGTTTCAGGCATTCTCATCGGGTTATCAGGCATTGCTGCGAGACGTTCTGACAGACAGCGAACCAGACGATGCCGCCCTGATCGCACAGATGCTGCTCGCGACGCTGGGTGCGGCCCTGCGCAAATGGTCGCTTGGCGACTGGCCCGTCGCGCGGGTCTATGACCAGATGGAAAGCGCGGTGGATCTGATGTTCCGCGCGCCGCGCGCGGCCTGAGAAGGTCAGGCTTCCGACAGATACTCGTGATAGACCCGGTGGAAATTCGCCACCGGCTTTTCCTGTTCCGGGTTGAGGCGAGGTCCGCGATAGCCCCTGGACTTGATGCCCTTGTGGGTTGCTTCCATCTGCTGGAAATCCTGCAACAGGATCTCGCCCCAGAACGCGCGGTCATAGATGTCGTCGTTGCGCTCGGGCGTGACCTTGCGAATGTCCTCCTTGGCGACGCGCTCGATGTGCGAAACCTCGAAGATGCACCGGTCGGGATCGTTGCCCAGCGGGCGCGCGCGATAGACGAGGCAGTTCGAGGCCATCGGCAGGATCACCGTGTTGGGGAAGATGTGCCAGTCGATCCCGACCTGCTGGTATTGCTCGGGCGTGAGCATAGGCCATTCGATGCCCTTCTGTGCATCGATCTGCATCGAAAGCTCGATGATCTTGCCGAACACCTGCTCGGGCGTTGCGTCCTCCGGCAGCAGCGCGGGCACGGCTTTCGCCGCCGGAACCATCGCTTCGGAGATCAGCGAGCCCAGTTCCTCGTGCTGATAGGTGTAGAAACCCGCTGCCATCTTGCGCACGTCCACGCCCGCATCCGCCGCTTTGACCTTGGTGCCTTCCGCGCGCATCGTCGAGGCGCGGGTGTCGAACATCGAATGGATGCCGACCTCGCGGCTACCGAACAGGCTGGCCCCGAACTTGACCACGCCGGGGTGGGTGACATTGACGTGATAGCCTTCGTTGAAGGCTTCCAGCGCGACCTTCCAGTTGCAGTTGACCACCAGCCACTTGCGCCAGCGATAGCGCATCTCGTCCATTTTCAGCGGATCGAGCGCGTCGCAGACACCCCCGAGATAATCCCGCAACGAAGGCGCATCAGGGTCGAAATTGACGAAGACCCAGCCGCCCCAGGTGTCGAGCCTGACCTGGTTGAGGCACAGGTCGTCGCCGTCGAGCGCGCCATGCCAGTCATCGACCTGGACGACATGCTCGTTCTCGCCGTCGAGGTTCCAGCGCCAGCCGTGAAACTTGCAGGCGAAATTGGGAGTCGTGCCGCTCAGGCTGCCGTCGATCAGTCGCCGCCCGCGATGTTGGCACACGTTGTAGAAGGCGCGCAGGCGATCGGGCGAGGAGCGCGTGACGATCACCGATTCGTCGCCAATGTCGTAGATCACGTAGCTGCCGACGTGCTCCAGTTCCTCGACCCGGCAGGCGACCTGCCAGGTGCGCGGCCAGAGCGCGGCATATTCCTTTTTCAGCCATTCCGGCTCGTAATAGGCCTTCTTCACCACATCGCTCGAAATGTTGGGTGAGCTGTCGGCCTTGAGCGCATCGCGTGTGTCGAAATCGGCCATGTGCTGTCTCCGTGGGGTGAGTTACGAGCCTTGCGTGGCGTTGGTCCTGAGTTGGTTGAACGGCACGTCCTTGCCCGGAAGCGGTTCGCGTGGCAGGCCAAGGTGACGTTCCGAAATGGTGTTGCGCAGCATTTCCGCCGTGCCGCCGCCGATGCGGAACAGCCAGACCCGGTCGATGCCCTGTTCGGGTTCGCCGCCCTCGGCAGGGCCGGTGACGCCGCAAGGTCCGGCCAGCTCGGTCATCAGTTCGCTGGCGCGCTGGTTGAGCGTTGAATTGGCGAGGCTGGCAACGCCGCCGGTGGTTGGCGGCAGAGTGCCCGCGTCGATCCCCTTGCCCGCGCGCTGGGCGACCAGTTCTCGCAAGGCCTGGAGCGCGATCACTTCGCCGACGATCTGGCGGGCGCGTTGCGTTTCGGCAAGACCAAGCTCCTGCGCTAGCTTCACCGGCGCGGTCGGGATCTCGATCTGTTCGCGCGGCAGCGACGCACCGGCGCCGATGAACCAGCCGCGCGAGGTTGCCGCCCGCTCTGATGCAAGCTGGGTCGAGGCGACCGCCCAGCCGCCGTTGACTTCGCCAACCACGTTTTCCAGCGGCACTTCGACATCGTCGAGAAATTCCTGGCAGAAATCTCGCGTGCCGTTGACCAGTGTCAAGGGGCGCACGGTCATGCCCGGCTGATGCATGTCGACAATGAACATGGTGAGGCCCTGATGCTTGGGCAGGCTGGGGTCGGTGCGGGCAAGACACAGGCCAATGTCGGAATCCTCCCCGCCGGTCGTCCAGATTTTCGATCCGTTGAGAAACCATGTGTCGCCGCGCTTCTCGGCGCGCGTGATGAGGCCGAACAGGTCCGATCCGCCCGATGGCTCGCTGGTCATCTGCGCCCAGATGTGCTCGCCGTTGAGCATTTTCGGGATGTAATGCCGCTTCTGCTCCTCGCTGGCATGGCCGAGAAACACAGGGATCACGATATTGTAATTGTTACCGAGATGCCAGGCGAGCCGATAGGGCATGGCTTCCTCGCCGAACACCGTCTCGTGGCGGCGCGTGAGGCCGAGCCCGCCATATTCCTTCGGCACGGTGATGCCCGCGAGTCCGCCGTCCCACAGCACGCGCTGGGTGCGCCGGTCGGCCTCGATCAGGTCCTTGTCCTCCCAGTCCATGAAGGGTTGGCCGACGATGCGCGGCGGCAGCTTGCCATGCATCCATTCGCGCGCCTTGAGGCGGAACGCGCGCTCGTCTTCGGTGTCGCGGTCCTCGGTAGTGACGTGATTTTCCGTTGCGGAGACTGTGAGGTTCATGGCGTGTCTCCTTCGATTCCTGCCAGCAGCGCGATGCGCTCGTGGTGCATCGCGGGTGTGCCCAGCAGCGACTGGTTGGCGACCGCGCGGCGCAGGTAAAAGTGCAGGTCATGCTCCCAGGTGAGGCCGACGCCGCCGTGCATCTGCACGCAGTCGCGCACGATCTCGACGCCCTGCTTGCCGCACTGGCTCTTGGCAATCGAAACAGCGATCGCCGCATCGCTTGACCGGTTCTGGACGGCCTTTGCGGCATAGGCGACCGCTGCCTTGGCCGCTTCGAATTCGGCGGTGTGGTCGGCGAGCCGGTGCTTCAATGCCTGGAACGAGCCGATGGGGCGACCGAAGGCGTGGCGCTGACGCACCCATTCGAGCGTGAACTCGAACGCCCGGTCGATGAGGCCAATCGTTTCGGCGCATTGCAGGACGAGAGCGAGCTGGAGCTGGCGCTCGAATTGAGCGCTAGCCGCTTCTTCGTCGCCAAGCAGGGCGGAACGATCCACCTCCACGCTATCGAAACGCACCGTGGCATAGCCGCGCCCCAGATCGAGTGAACGCAGCGGCTCTATCGTGATGCCGGGATGATCGGCGGGGATCAGGAATTGCGAGAGGCCTATGCCATCCCGCGCGCTGACCAGCAGCAGGTCCGCGCTCGCGCCGTTTTCGACGAAGCCCGCCGCGCCGCTGATTGCATTGCCAGAGACAGTCAGCGCGTCCGGTCCAAGTCCGTCCTGCGCGCCGGTCCCGGCAAAGCACCATGCGGCTTGGGTTTCGCCCGAAACAAGGCCGGGCAAGTGCGTGGCGCGTTGCACCTCCGATCCCGCATTGGCAATTGCGAACGCGACAACCGCATTGCTCGCGAAGGGACCGGCGAATACCTGCCGCCCCAGTTCCTCGGCGACAATCGCCGCGTCGATCACGCCTTCGGCATCTTCCGCCATGCCGCCATGCTCGGCGGGCACGAACAGGCCGATCCAGCCTTGCGCCGCGCACGCCTGCCAGGATGAAGCCGCAAAGGCCGAGCCCGCTTCGGCAAGCTTGCGGGTCGCGAGCACGGGGTGCTCCTGATCGACGAAGCGCCGGGTCGCCTGCTGGAGCAAGGTCTGGTTTTCGGAAAGGACGACGTCCACTCTGTATGCTCTCCCTCGTTCAGACCAGCGCGCCGGCCTGCTGCAATTGTTCGATCCGCTCGGGCGGATAGCCAAGTATTTCGCCGAGCACGTGCTGGTTGTCCTCGCCATAGCGCGGCGCATGGCGGCCATAGTGCGGCGGTGTCGCCGACAGGGCGAAGCGTGAAGCATCGACCACCGTCTCGCCCGCGATCGGATACGAAATTTTCAGGAGGTTGCCGCGGTGGGCGATCTGCGGGTCTTCGGCAATGTCATAGGTGTCGGACACGCGATGTGCGGGAATACCCAGGGCCTGAAGCGCGGCCTCTGCCTCGGCAGGCGATTGCGTCATGGTCCAGTGCTCGACGATCTTCTCCAGCTCGTCCTCGTGGGCCTTGCGACCGGCGAGATCCCTGAAACGGTCATCGCTTGCCGCATCGCCAATCAGCCCGGCCATGCGCGTCCATTCCGCATCGTCGCGCACGGTCAGCGCCAGCCACTTGTCCTCGCCAGCACAGCGGAACACGCCGTTCGTCGCGAAGCGTTCGTCGCGATTACCATTGGCCACGAAAACCCGGCCATTGACCTGATAGTCGAGCAATTGCGGGGCGAGCAGAGTGACGGCGGTTTCGGTCTGCGACAGATCGAGATGGCATCCCTCGCCGGTGCGCGCTCGCG
Source organism: Novosphingobium sp. (assembly GCA_020446595.1). GTDB lineage: Bacteria > Pseudomonadota > Alphaproteobacteria > Sphingomonadales > Sphingomonadaceae > Novosphingobium. Next base: position 9,877 of record JAGREJ010000165.1, read on the forward strand.
TATCGAGCGCGGCAAGCAGAGCCATCAGCCCGAAACGTGGGGCGATGTAATCGGTATAGGGGCCGTAGGGTCCGAGCGGTGTCCCGTCCGCTGCGACCACCACCTGCTTCATGCCCGAAAGCGCCGCGCCGATATTGCCGAAACCGGGTAGCCGCGCGGTCGGACCGGTCTGGCCGGTCAGCGAACTGGAGAGCATGACGAGTGACGGGTTGAGTTCCTTCAGGCGTTCGTAATCGAGTCCGAACTTCTCCATCTGGCCGGGCAGGAAGGATTCGACAACGACATCGGCCCACCGGGCGAGATCGCGCACTACCTCGCGCGATTCCTCGCGGCTCAGGTCGAGCGACAGGCCAAGCTTGCCGAGGTTGCAGCTATCGTAGCTGGCGGAAGCTTGCGGGTTGTATTCGCCGTTGGGGAAGGGGCCGAGCACCCGCGCGGTATCGACCCGCTTGGAGCTTTCGACCCGGATGACCGTCGCGCCGAAATCCGCCAGCGTGCGCCCCACGAGCGGTCCCGCGATGACCCATGCCAGATCGAGCACCTTGAGCCCTTCGAGTGGAAGGTCCGTCACAGGTTCGGCGGCAGTCACTGGACAGGGAGCGGATTCGGCATGCTCGTCGGGTCTGGGGGCGGGCGCGACCTCGGTGTGTGCCCCGCCGCTGGTGCCGAACGGCTGGGGAAGCTTCAAATCGCCGTCCGCCACGCGCGCGAAGAACTGACGCGTGACAAGCTGCGGGCTGTCGAGCAGGTCGGCAGTGGTCAGGATCGGGGCCATCATCAGCCCGTTGGCTTCGGCGATCTCGACCATCTCGTTCTTCGTATAGCGCGCGAGTATCGGCTCGACATGGGCGCGCGCGCGCTCGACATCATCCATTGTCAGCTCGTCGGCGCGTATCCGGTCGGGCAGGGTCACCCAGTCCCAATCGGCGAACTCGTCCGGGCATTCGCCGATCTTGGCGAGCCATTTGAACAGGGCATTGGAAAAGCGGCCCGCTGCCGTGCCGATGCCGATGTGCATCTCGATCACGCCATCGCGCACTTGCCAGAAGGTCTTGTTGGTGCGCGAACCCGATCCGCTGAGATCGAGATCCTTTTTCGACATTCCGGCATTGGACATGGCATAATTGTGATGGTTCACCGGCGCGGCAAGGTGGCCGAACAGGGTGGAGAGCATGTTGCTGGTCTGCGCGGAAACCTCGACATGCTGACCCCCGCCATTATCGCCGCGCGCGGTGAGCGCCATCAGCGCGCCTACAGCCCCGTCCATCGCCGCCTGGTGGAAGGCCTGCGGGATACCCATTGCCAGCGGCTGACCTGTGCCGGGATCGCGGGTCAGCGCGAGCGGCCCTGCCGAGGCCCAGACTGTGAGATCGCTGGCGGCGTAGCCTGCCTTGGGGCCGTCCGGCCCGTATGCGGAAATGCTGACCGTGACGAGGCGAGGATTGGCCACGCGCAGGTCTTCCAGATCCAGCTCGTGCGCACCCGATTCGATCAGCACATCGGCACTTGCGGCCAGTTTGAGCAGGCGCGCGTGCCCCTCCGGTGAATCAATCGCCATCGCGATGCTCTGCGTGCCCGCCGCGAAGGCCTGCCAGAACAGCGACTCGCCCTCATGGCCGGGGCGCTCGTCGAAAGGCGGCATGCGCCGCGCGGACGAGCCTTCGGGCGGCTCAAGGTGCACGACTTCCGCGCCAAGCTGCGCCAGAAGGTAGCCCGCCATGATCCCCCGCTCGTCGCTGAGGTCGAGCACGCGAAAGCGCGACAGCGGTCCAGTCGTGGTAATGGAAGGTCTCCCGAACTTCTAATAGTTAGATATTTATACGTCGGACAGTGCCGCGCGCAAGCCGCTGCGTCATCATCTCCTTGAGCGCAATTGGTTACCTGATAGGATGACGTTTGCTCCGACCGGGAGCACGGGAGAGAGCGATGAAGCGCAAGTCATTCTGCCGCATCTGCACCATGATGTGCGGGCTCGAAGTCGAAACCGATGGCGATACGGTCTTGAGGGTAAGCGGCGATCGCGACAATCCGCTCTCGGAAGGTTTCTCCTGCTTCAAGGGCCGCTACGCGGGCGAGCTTCACCACCGCGACGACCGACTGCTGGTGCCCAAGATGCGCAAGAACGGCCAGATGCAGGAAGTGACATGGGACGAGGCGCTCGACGATCTCGCCGGAAAGCTCTCGCGCATCATCAAGGAGAGCGGCCCTGATTCGGTCGCCCTGTTCATGGGTGGCGGCGTGTATCTCGACAGCGCCGCCTATGCGATGGTGCCCTCGATGCGGGCTGCGCTGGGCACCAGGTCGCAATATTCCGATATGTCGATCGATGTCATGTCTAAGGGCGTCGTCGGCGAAATGGTGGCGGGCCTCGGCATCATGACTCGCGCCGATCTCGGACGGTGCAGGATGGTCATCTATGTCGGCACCAATCCGATGGTGTCGGGCGGCCATACCTCGATGCTCAACAACCCGGCGCAACGCATCCGCGAGTTCACCGAGAACGGCGAAGTCTGGGTGCTCGATCCGCGCCGGACGGAAACCGCGATGAAGGCGACCCGCCATCTGGTTCCGCGTGCGGGCACCGATTACGCCGTGCTCGCGTTCCTCGTGCGCGGCGTGCTGGAGCAAGGTGCCGACCGGGACTACCTTGAAGCGCACGCGCAGGATGTCGACCGGCTGCGCGAGGTCGTTGCCCCCTACACCCGCGAGAAGGCCGCCCAGATCAGCGGGATCGCGCCCGACTCGCTCGACGAATTCCTCGACGCCGTCCGGCGCAATGGACGGCTCAGCGTCGAATCGGGCACCGGCATCTCGCTGTCGCCAGCCGCCAATCTCACCCACTGGATGAGCCTTGCGCTGATGGTCGTGACCGGCTCGCTCGACATGGAAGGCGGTTCGTGGGTCAACCCCGGCTTCTTCCTCAAACTCGAACAGATGGGCCTGCCGCCCGCGCCGGAAGAGGGCTGGCGCTCGCCCGGTCCGCCGAGCCGTCCGGACCTGCGCACCGTGGCGGGCGAATACGTCTGTGCCGCGCTGCCCGACGAGATCGAGAGCGGCAACGTGCGCGCACTCATCAACCTGTCCGGCCATCTGCTCACCTGCATGCCCGATGCCGAGCGTTTCAGGTCGGCGCTGGGCAAGCTCGAAGTGCTGATGACGGTCGAGATACTCGATAACACCGTGGCCAACTTCTCGACCCATGCCTTGCCCGCCAAGGACCAGCTTGAACGTATCGACGTGTCGCTGGCGGTCGATCCCTCGTTCTCGGAAGTGGGCGCGCAGTTCTCGCCCGCCATGGTCCCCGCGCGCGGCGAGGCGCGGTCCTACTGGTGGATCCTTACCGAGCTGGGGCGGCGCATGGGGCGCGATTTCAACCCCGGCGTCGATCCCGACACGATGAGCGATGCCGACGTCGTTACCCGCGTGGCGCAGGGCGGGCGCGTGCCGATCGATACCAGCGGCGAGGCGAACTACACGCTGGCGCAGGACCGCATGTTCGGCTGGGTGCTCGATCATGCCGACAAGATGGGCGGTTTCCGGCTCGCGCCGCAGCCGCTGATCGATCAGCTCGCCGATCTCGAACCGCCGAGCGACCTGATGATGGTGTCCCGCCGCTTCATCAAGCAGCACAACAGCCGCAAGGTGCCCGACAGGAAGGAGATCGCCGCGATCTACGTTTCGGTCGAGGATGCGGAAGAACGTGGCCTTGCCGATGGCGATGTGGCGAGCCTGCGCGGCCGGCACGGCGAGATCACCGGGCAGGTGAAGATCGACCCCACGCTGTCGCGCGGCGTGGTCAACGTGCCGCATGGCTGGGAAGGGCAGTACAACGTGAACCAGCTCACCAGCCTGTCGCAGCTCGATCCCATCACCGGCATGGCGGCGGCATCCAATCTGCCGGTGGAACTGACGCGGGTGCGCAATTCGAGCGGCGCCGAAATGCTGCCGCTGGGCTGAAGGAGATTATGAAATGGACGCCGTGACCACCGGAACGCGCATGGAATACGATTCGCTGTTCATCGATGGCGCGTTCGTCGCCGCCACGCATGGCACCGAGGAAGCGATTACGCCTATCGATGGCAGCGCCATCGGCTCCGCGCCCGTCGGTTCGCCCGATGAAGCGCGCAAGGCGCTCGACGCAGCGCACGCCAGTTTCGAAGCGGGCGTCTGGGCCTCCGAGGATAGTCACGTCCGCTCGGGCAAGATGCGCCAGTTGCTCGACATGGTGCTCGCCCGCAAGGACGAGATCGTGCGGCTGATGATGCTTGAAATGGGCTACACCCGCATGGAAGGAGAGGGGCAGCTCCAGCTCGGCACCGATCAGCTGGAGAAGTTCGCTGACCTTGCCGCCGCCGATCCGGTGACGACGCTGCCGCTGGTCTCGACCCCGTGGCACGACGGCACGATCAGGCTGGGCGGGGCGATCACGACACGCGATCCGATTGGCCTTGTCGTGGCGATCACGCCTTACAATGCCGGCTTCCTGCTGGGCCTGATGAAGCTGGGTCCGGCGCTCGCGGCGGGCAACTCGGTGGTCATCAAGCCTGCGCCCTACACGCCGCTGCAGACGTTGCTGCTGATGGACATGGTGGCCGAGCTCGATCTGCCGCCGGGCACGGTCAACATGGTGACGGGCGGGGCCGAGGTCGGCGAGGCGCTGTGCAGCGATCCGCGCGTGGACATGATAAGCTTTACCGGCTCGGACAAGGTCGGCGGCATGATAATGGCGCAGGCCGCGCCGCACATCACCAAGTGCCATCTCGAACTGGGCGGCAAGTCGGCGCTGATCCTGCGCCGCGATGCCGACATTGCCAGGGCGCTGCCCGGCGTGCTGTTCTCGAACTTCGCGCAGGCGGGGCAGGGATGCGCCTGCACCACGCGTATCCTGGTCGACAATGCCATCCGGGGCGATCTGGTCGCCGCGCTGGGCGAGGCGCTGAAGCACTGGAAGGTGGGCGATCCCTTCGCCGAAGGGACCGTTACCGGGCCGCTGATCCGCAATGTCGCGGTTGAGCGGGCGGCAAGTTTCGTCGAGCGCGCGCAGGCAGAGGGTGCGACGCTGGTGGCGGGCGGCAAGCGTCCCGAAGGTCTTGATGAACGGCTTTCGGGCGGATTCTACTTCGAGCCGACCGTATTCGATGGCGTTTCCAACGACAGCTTTCTTGGCCAGAACGAGGTGTTCGGCCCGATCATGTCGATCATCGGTTTCGACAGCGACGAGGAAGCGGTCGCTATCGCCAACAAGAGCGATTTCGGCCTTGGCGGCTCGATCGTTTCGGCCGACGCGGGCAAGGCCATGGAAATGGCGATGAAGGTACGCACCGGCTCCATCGGCATCAACGGCGGCTCGGGCAAGCTGCACCCCGATACGCCGTTCGGTGGCTACAAGCGTTCGGGGCTGGGCCGCGAGTGGGGTGAGCACGGCTACAACGAATATACGCAGATCAAGGCGATCACCTTCCCGGTCGGCAACTAGGAGAACAGGCACGTGATCGACCTCTATGTCGAAGGCTC
>JAGREJ010000166.1:0-703 GCA_020446595.1 Novosphingobium sp.
AAGCCGCTCAACAAGGTGTCGGGCCAGCCCTTCGCCATTGCCGAACTGCAGGAAGCGATCTCCGCCTATTTCGACGATATTGCGGGCAACGAAGGCGGGAGCATTCCCGTCAACGATGCCCAATTGCCCAGCCCGGAGGCTGACAACTCATGAACGAGATGACCAAGATCGAGACCACGCTCAAGGATTGGGAAACCGATCAGGAAGTGCGCTGGTGCCCCGGCTGCGGCGATTACGCCATCCTCAAGGCGGTGCAGCGCACCTTGCCGCAGCTTGGCGCGGATCCTTCGAAGACGGTGTTCGTATCGGGTATCGGCTGCTCCAGCCGCTTTCCCTATTACGTCGAGAGCTACGGCTTCCACACGATCCACGGCCGTGCACCTGCGTTCGCGACCGGCATCAAGCTCGCCAATCCCGAGCTCGACGTCTGGCTGGTGACGGGCGACGGCGATGGCATGTCGATCGGCGGCAACCACACGATGCACGTGCTGCGCCGCAATCTCGATTGCCAGATCCTGCTGTTCAACAACGAGATTTATGGCCTCACCAAGGGCCAGTATTCGCCCACCAGCCGTCAGGGGACCAATTCGCCGTCATCGCCGATCGGTTCGGTTGACCGGCCCGCCAGCCCCTGCGCTTTCGCGCTCGGTTCCGGCGCGCGGTTCGTGGCGCGCGGCTTCGATGTCTCGAAGAAGCTGCCCGA
>JAGREJ010000166.1:807-5283 GCA_020446595.1 Novosphingobium sp.
GAGGACCAGCAGTTGTGGCTCGAAAACGGCGCGCCGATGCTGTTCGACGGCGGCACCAAGGGCATCGCGATGGATGTCGATACGCTGTCGCTGAAGATTGTCGATGTCGTTGACGGCGACTGGGAGTCGGCGGGCGTGATCGTCCATGACGTGACCAACCGCGCGGTGGCCTACATGCTCGTCGATCTGCGTGTTGCACCCAAGTTCCGCGAGTTCCCGATGGCGCTGGGCGTGATCTACGACGATCCCAAGCCGACCTTCGATTCCGACGTGGTCGCCGAGCGCGAGAAATCGAGCGGCGGACGCGTGGCCGATCTCGGCAAGCTGCTGGGCAAGGGCCAGACCTGGACGGTCGAGGGCTGAGTTACTGCTGCTGACGAAATGACCGCGCCGCAGATCGTCTGGTTGCGGCGCGATTTGCGGTTAGCCGATCAACCCGCGCTGCTGGCGGCCTGCGCCAGCGGTGCACCGGTCATCCCCGTCTACGTCCTCGACGACGAGACGCCCAGGCATCGCGCGATGGGCGGGGCGTCGCGCTGGTGGTTGCATCATTCGCTGGCAAGCCTTGATGCAGGTCTGTGCGCACGCGGATCGCGGCTGATCCTGCGGCGGGGATCATGCGACGCGGTGCTGTCCGCGCTGGCGAGGGCAACCGGCGCGCAGGCGATCCATGCGCTGCATCACCACGAACCGTGGTGGCGCAATACCGAACGGGCGGTCGCCAAGGCGCTGAACCTGCACCTGCATCATGGCAACTACCTCGCTCCGCCGGGCTCTGTGCTGACGGGATCTGGCGAGCCCTACAAGATTTACACCCCGTTCTGGCGCAGCCTGTTGCAGCGCATGCCGCCGCCCAAACCGGTTTCGGCACCCAAAGAAATTCCCGCGCCGGACGCCTGGCCCGCCTCGGACAGTCTCGCCGACTGGCAGCTTGTGCCCACTCGGCCGGACTGGGCGGGTGGCTTGCGCGAGGAATGGACGCCGGGAGAGGTGGGGGCGAAGGAACGCCTCAGCGACTTTGCCGATCATGCCCGCCGCTACGGTGAAGAGCGCAATCTGCCGTCGGTAGAAGGCTCCTCGCGTCTCTCTCCGCATCTTCATTTCGGCGAGATTTCGCCCGCCATGGTCTGGCACGCAGTGACCGATGCGGGCGGCTCGGTCGATGTGTTTCTCGGCGAGCTGGGTTGGCGCGACTATGCACAGAACGTGATCGTCCAGTTTCCGGACTATCCCGCCCGCAACTATCGTGAACAGTTTGACGCGTTCGCATGGCGCGATCCTGACCATGACCCGGACGCAGCGGCAGACCTGAAAGCCTGGCAGAAGGGCCTCACCGGCTATCCGATCGTCGATGCGGGGATGCGCCAGCTCTGGGCAACGGGATGGATGCACAACCGGGTGCGGATGATCGCGGCCAGCTTCCTCATCAAGCACCTGTTGATCGACTGGCGGCATGGCGAGGGCTGGTTCTGGGACACGCTGGTCGATGCCGACTACGCCAGCAACGGCGTCAACTGGCAATGGGTCGCCGGGACAGGCGTCGATTCGAACATGTTCGTGCGCATCATGGCGCCGCTCACGCAATCGGAGAAATTCGATGCGGCGGGCTATATCCGCCAATGGGTACCTGAACTCGCCGATCTGTCAGACAGCGAAATCCACGATCCGGTTGGCCTGCTCAGGCCCGCAGACTATCCCGCCAAGGTCATCGGCCACAAGCAGGCCCGCGAGCGCGCGCTCGCCGCCGTTGCGCAAATCAGGGAATAGAAATTCAGGCGGATTCACAGGGCAATTGCCCAATGTGGTTCATTTTGACATATTCCGCGCATGAGCTCGCGTGCAACCGGGAGAGGGGAGCAGCTCGTAGCTGGTGGCTGGCGTCTTGCCACGGGGCCTGAATGGCTGGAGCGCCTGCTGGCGGGTGGTGTTTCCCAGATTTTGCGGCGGATCGACGCCGGGATGGAGTGTGGCTCGATCCGCGCGACGCTGCCGGATGGTTCGCAGCGCGTGTTCGGCGGTCGCCGTCCCGGCTTCGACGCCACGGTGCGCCTGAACAGCTATCGCGCGCTCTTGCGGCTGGCGACGAGTGGTTCGGTAGGGTGCTTCCAGGCCTGGCAGCGGCGCGAATGGGAAAGCCCTGATCCGGTGTCGCTGTTCGCCCTGTTCATGGCCAACGCGACCTCGCTGGGCAATGTCGGGCGCGCTCGCGGTCCCTGGCGCTGGGCGATGCGCGTGCATCATTTCCTGCGACGCAACACCCGCGCCGGATCGCTGCGCAACATCCACGCCCACTACGATCTCGGCAACGATTTCTACGCTGCCTGGCTCGATCCGACGATGGCCTATTCGAGCGCGCGGTTCGCGACGGGCGATACACTTGAAGAAGCGCAGCGCCGCAAGCTGGCGTCCATCGCGGCCCGGCTCGCAGGCGCGCGCGACGTGCTCGAGATCGGCTGCGGCTGGGGAGCGATGGCTCGCTACCTTGCCGACCAGGGCGCGCAGGTTACGGCGATCAGCCTTTCGGACGAGCAGCTTGCCTTTGCGCGCGCGCATCACGGCCACGCCGCCATCGAATTCCGCAAGCAGGACTATCGCGATACGCAGGGCCAGTTCGACGGGATCGTCAGCGTCGAGATGGTCGAGGCGGTGGGGCGCGAATACTGGCCCGCCTTCTTCGATTGCATTGCCCGCAACCTGAAGCCGGGCGGGCGTGCCGCGATCCAGTATATCGCCATGCGCGACGACCTGTTCGCCGACTATGCCCGCAGCGCCGATTTCATCCAGGCTTACATCTTTCCGGGCGGCTTGCTGGTCAGCGAAGGCGAATTCCGCAAGCTCGCCCAGGAACGGGGGCTGGAATGGCGGGACCGGGAGGGATTCGGTCTCGACTATGCGGAAACGCTTCGCCAGTGGCGCGAGCGTTTCGATCGCGCCGTGGCCGATCGGCGCTTGCCAGCGGATTTCGACGAGGCGTTCATCGACCTGTGGCGCTATTACCTGATGTATTGCGAAGGCGGCTTTCGCGGCGGCGGCATCGATGTCGCGCAGGCGACGCTGGTCAAGCGCGCCTGACCTCTTCCCGGTTCAGCCGCGCGGGTGGTAGGTCGCTTCTTCGCACCAGCGGTTGAGAATATTGTCGTGGATGATCGGACTGAGCAATTGCTCGAAAGCGCAGCCGACCATGCCGCCTTCCCACCACACGACGCTTCCCTGCATCGATTCGAGGCCGGGCATGGTCAGCCAAACCACCGTGCCGGGGTGAATGCGGTTGATCGAAGTCGCCGAGAATCCCGAAAGCGAAAGGTCGTTGATAACTGTCTGGAAACCCTTGCTGCCCGATGGACGCAGCGACGCGGGGATCGAGACGCGGCTGCGCGGCGCGCTGCGGTCTTCCTGCGCGGCCATGGCATACCGGCTTCCAAGGTTGTTGGTCGTGGACATCGGACAGGCTCCAACCATGCGCGCGGGGCGCGCGGGTATGAGCAAAATATCGGGAAATTCCCTTAATCCCGGGTTGTCAGGAATGGTTAACGGATTCGCGGTGTCCGCTCTCGAATTGTTCACCAAGCAGGTCGACCAGCCGCGCGGCAACCACTTCCGGACCCTTGAGCGTTGCCGGATCCTCGCCGGGATAGGCACGGGCACGCATCTGGGTGCGCGTCGCTCCGGGATTAACGATTGCGACGCGCAACTTGGCAATGTTTTTTGTCTCTTGCGCATGGCAATCGAGCAGCACTTCGAAGGCCGCCTTGGTTGCGGCATAGGCGCCCCAGAAGGCGCGAGGAGCCGTCGCCACAGAGCTTGTCAGGCCGATCACCCGCGCATTGCCGCTCTTCTTCATCATCGGCGTGAAATTCGCGAGCAGGGCCTGCGTCGCCAGCACGTTGACGGTCAGCGCCTTGTTGAAGGCCTGCTGGTCGATGTCGGTGACAGGGCCAAGCTGCGGCAGCAGGGCCGCGTTGATGACGAGAATGTCGAGCTTGTCCCAGCGTTGCGATACGGCGCTGGCAAGCCGCGCGATCCCGTCCGGTTCGGCCAGGTCGACCGGCGCGATCGTGGCGGTGCCGCCTGCCTGGTGGATGCGTTCCTCGACCTCCTCAAGCGCCTTCGCGTCGCGCGCGGTGAGGATCACATGCGCGCCTGCTTCGGCAAGGGCCATGGCCGTGGCCGCGCCGATGCCGCGGCTCGCGCCCGTAACCAGAGCGACTTCGTCACTGAATTGCTTTTCGCTCACGCGACCTTGCTGGCCGGGCCGTCACCGAACGGCAAGGTGAGCAATTCCGGCGACTGGCGCTCGGCCATGTCGGTCAGGCGAGTCGGGTAATCGCCGGTGAAACACGCATCGCAGAACTGCGGACACTTCGGGTCGCGGCTCGGCTCGCCAACGGCACGGTAGAGGCCATCGGTGGAAATGAAGGCCAGGCTGTCGGCCTTGATGAATTCGGCCATGGCGGCCACTTCCATATTGGCGGCGAG
>JAGREJ010000166.1:5389-7231 GCA_020446595.1 Novosphingobium sp.
CGCATCATCTCGATGATCTTGAGGCTGGTAGTGCCGCGCACGATCGAATCGTCGATCAGCACGATCCGCTTGCCCTTGACCACCGCATGGTTGGCATTGTGCTTGCGCTTGACCCCGGCGTGGCGCGCGCCGTCCGACGGCTGGATGAAGGTGCGTCCGACGTAGTGCGAACGGATAATGCCGAGCTCGAACGGCAGGCCCGATTCCTGTGCGAAGCCGATGGCGGCCGGCACGCCGCTGTCGGGGACGGGAACGACGATGTCGGCGGGCGCAGGCGCCTCGCGCGCCAGTTCGACCCCGATCTGCTTGCGCACCGAATAGACAGATTGCCCACCCATCGTCGAATCGGGCCGGCTGAAATAGACGTGCTCGAAGATGCAGGGCCGCGGGGCCAGATTGCCGAACGGCCTGTGGCTGACGATCTTGCCGTCGGCACGCACTTCGACCAGTTCGCCCGGATCGACTTCGCGGACGAATTCCGCGCCGACTACATCGAGCGCGACCGTCTCGCTGGCGAAAACGGTGGCGTCGCCGATCCGCCCCATCACGAGCGGACGTATGCCGAGAGGATCGCGGCAAGCGATCATGCGCTTGCGGGTCATGCAGATCAGCGAATAGGCGCCTTCGACCATGCGCAGCGCATCAACGAATCGATCGAGCAGGGTGGGGTAGCGGCTCGTCGCAATCAGGTGGACGATGACCTCTGTGTCGGAGGTCGACTGGAAGATCGCCCCCTTGGCGACAAGCTCCTTCTTGAGGTGCATCGCATTGGAAATATTGCCGTTATGCGCGATGGTGAAATCACCCGACGACAGTTCTGCGTGGAGCGGCTGGACATTGCGAAGGCCCGACCCGCCAGTGGTCGAATAGCGCACATGGCCCGATGCCATGTCGCCCGGCAGCTCCGAGAGGATCGCATCGCCACTGAACACCTGGGCAACGTGGCCGATTCCGCGCCGTGCATAGAACAGGTCGCCATCATAACTGACGATGCCGACTGCTTCCTGGCCGCGATGCTGGAGCGCGTGGAGGCCAAGCGCAGTCATGGCAGCGGCATCCTTCGCGCCTATGACGCCGAAGACGCCGCATTCCTCGCGCAGCTTGTCGCCGTCCGCGTCGAGGAGAGGGTGAGTGAGATTCATCGGTGTATCGGTGTCTGCGCCAGCCGTCGATGCGGGGCATGTGCGCGCTTGCAGCATGAATTGCAAGGGGGGCTGGATTGCGGTGTTCCCGATCCAGCCCCGGACAGGCTTGGTCAGCCGCCGTAAAACACCTTTTCGCCCAGCTCTTTCATCTCGAGGATCGCCTCGTCGGGGCGGCCTTCCGGCTGGCTGTGCAGGTGGACGCCCGTCACTTCGCCGATGAAAGTGTGATGATCGCCAAGCTCGACCACCTCGACCAGCTTGCACTCCACGGCGGCGGCGGCGCTCTTGAGGATCGGTGCACCGTTCGCCGCCCATTCGATCGCTTCGCCCGAAAGCTTGCCGTCCTCCAGTTCAGCCGGCTTGAAGAAGGTGAAAGCCGCGCCCTGTTGGCCCTTGCCAAGCATGTTGAGCACAAAGTGACCCGCTGACCGGGTCGCCGCATAGACGCCCGAGTCGGTTTTGACGCCCACGGCGACGAGCGGCGGCGCAAAGCTCGTCTGCGTAACCCAGTTCACCGTGGCGGCGGCTGGCGCCTCGCCCTTGGCTTCGGCGGTCATGACGTAAATGCCGTAGGGAATCATTCTGAGTGCGGTCTTGCGTGCCTGTTCCTCCATGTCGCGGTTCCTTTTTCTGTTCTGGCATTGCAGCCGAAACGATGGTGCAGAGCGGGTCGGCCTGTCCAGCCCCTTGCGAGAGA
>JAGREJ010000167.1:0-3746 GCA_020446595.1 Novosphingobium sp.
CCTGCATTCCATCCTGAACCCAGGGAGATCGATCCGTCCAGCATGAAGGCGACAACTCTCCACCTGCATCCCTAGATGCTCCTGAAGAACCGGCATCACATTTATTCTATGCGCTATCCGCATGGCTCGCGGAAAGCCCAGAAACCGGGGGGTTCTTGCACTCTCAGGGCAACAGGGCCGATATTGACCTGTCGACCACGATGTCTACTTCCCGATCAGAAGAGACAAATGGAACCGGAGGAGCAAGCGATGGACTGGGGAGATGTTATTCGGCTGGCCAATCAGGGCAACCTCACGCCCCCTCGCCGCGTGGAAAAGAGCAGGGAGGAATGGCGCGAGCTACTGGGTGAGGAACAGTTCTTCGTCACCCGGCAGGCCGGGACCGAGCGTCCCTTCAGTTCGGAAATGTGCAGCCTGTTCCAGCCGGGGCGCTATGCCTGCAGCAATTGCAGCACCGAGCTTTTCGATTCCGCGACGAAGTTCGAAAGCGGCACGGGCTGGCCGAGCTTTTCGGAACCTGTCGCGGACGACGTGGTCGCCTATCACCGCGATGGCTCTCACGGCATGGTCCGGATCGAGGCGACCTGCAACGTGTGCGACGCGCATCTGGGGCATGTCTTTCCCGATGGCCCGGAACCCAGCGGACTGCGCTTCTGCATCAATGCCCTGTCGCTCGAAAAGATCGCCGACTAGATGACACGAAGCGCCGTCACATCCGAACGCATTTCCTTTCCGGGCTCGAATGGCGAACTTTCCGGAACGCTTGAACGGCCCGCCGACGGCATGCTGCGCGGCGCGGCGGTGTTTGCGCATTGCTTCGCCTGCGGACGCAACATGCTCGCCGCCAGCCGGATCGCGCGTTATCTGGCCGAGCAAGGCATTGCCACGCTGCGCTTCGACTTCACCGGGATCGGCGAAAGCGAAGGCGCGTTCGAGGACACCGGCCTCGTCAGCAATGCGGACGACATCGTGGCGGCGACCGACGCTCTGGCGGAACGTGCGCTGACCGCCACCGTTCTGGTTGGACACAGTTATGGTGGCGCGGCGGCGATTGCAGCTGCCGACCGACTGCCGTCGGTCACGCATATCGCGACCTTGGGCGCACCGTTCGACGTCGCCCATGTCATCGAGAGCATCGGCGTCTCGCGCGAGGCCATCGCGAGAGACGGTCGAGCGGATTTCACCCTCTTCGGACGACCGCTCGTCATCGGAGCCGACTTTGTCGAGCAGGCGTCCAATGACGCACAACGCCAGAGCCTCGCGCATCTCGCGCAATCGCTTCTGGTCCTGCACTCCCCGAGCGACGCCATCGTGCCCTATGCGGAAGGCGAGCAGATTTTCCTCGCGGCCGCCGGGAACAAGTCTTTCGTATCGCTGGATGGCATCGATCATCTCGCCACCGGCGATGAAGCGGTGGAGCGCATTGGCGCCATCATCGCCGGGTGGCTGCCTCTTGCCCGGCCTCACGGCGTCAGGGCCGCGCCTGATAACAGGCCGCTTCCCGGCACCGTCCGCGTGCGCACCGACAGGGGAAAGTTTGCGCAGGTCGTCCAGTCCGAGACGCACGACTGGATCGCGGACGAACCCCTTGAACTGGGCGGCGATGATCGAGGCCCCACCCCCTACGATCACCTGCTGGCCGCGCTTGGCACCTGCACGTCCATGACGATCAGCCTCTATGCCGCCCGCAAGGGCATCCCGCTCGATACCGTGGAGATCGAGCTCGAACACGGTCGGGAACATGCGGCGGACTGCACCGATTGCGGCGATGGCGACGCGCGGATCGACGTGCTCGACAGGTCCATCCGCCTGCATGGCGAACTGACGGCTGAACAGCGCGAAAGGCTGATGGAAATCGCCGACCGCTGCCCGGTCCACCGCACGCTCGAGAACAGGATCGAGATCAAGACGATCGAATTCTAGCAAACCGAAGGAGCCTCTTCCCCATGGCGGACACAGGAATGTTTGCCGTATCCCGCTTTGACCCGGTCGAAGAAGCCGGTCCGGAGCTGGATCGCCTTTGCGGCGGGACGGGCGCCGTCGCTTTCACCACGCCAGGCCCTGATCGCGCCATGCAAGATCGACCATGAACATCGCCCAGATTCGCCACTTTCTGAAACTGGCGGAAAGCCTGAACTTCACCCAGGCTGCCAGGGAAAGCGGTGTTACCCAGCCCACCCTGACGCGTTCGATCCAGCGGCTGGAGGAACAGCTTGGCGGACAATTGCTGTTCCGCGATGGCAAGGACACGCGCCTGACGGCGCTGGGCATGGCCGTGCGTTCCGAATTCGAGGCGATCTTGCGCAGCGAAGAGAAGGTCCACTCGATCGCGCTCAGCAACCGGATCGGCAATCTTGAGAAGCTCAGCCTGGGCATCGTCAGCTCGATCACGCCGATGGAGCTGTCGCCTTTCATCAAGCGGGCGATGACGGAAATCGCCTCCACCGAAGTCATCATTCATCCGATCAGCAAGATGAGCGGCATCGAGCTTGTGCTTGCCGGAACGCTCGACGGCTGCTTCGTCGGCGAGGAGCCGGAGAACAATCTCAAGCTTTCGGTCATCGATCTCTATGAAGAGCGGCTGATGCTCGCTTGCGGCCCCGAACACCGGTTCACCGAAATGAACAGCGTCGCCCCGGAAGAACTGGCCGGAGAAATCTATATCGACCGGCTCAATTGCGAGTTTCGCGATCAGGTAATCGCGTTTCTCGACAAACGCGCTTCGGTGCCCCTTCCACGGCTGCGTTCCGAACGCGAGGACTGGCTACAGGAAGTAGTGGCCGGCAATTGCGGGGTCTGCATGCTGCCGGAGTTCTCGGTGATTTCCCCCCGCTTGCAACTCAGGCCGCTCGAAGGGATCGACCTGCGCCGCACGATCCGCTTCGTGTCGGTATCGGGCTCCGGCACGTCCATGGTCCTGCAGGAATTCCGAAAACTGCTGCAATCGCAACAATGGGGCAACCCCCGCCAGTAATTCGCCTTTCGCGCATCGAATCTATAGCCGCGGCGAATTGGTATGGTCCTGTCCGCATACCTATCTTCGTCCCGAACCGAAGGGAGATAGGCAAATGGCAGTTCCCAAGACATACAAGAAGACCCAGGCTGCAATCGACAAGCTCAGCCCGATGCAGTTCCAGGTAACGCAACGCGGCGGAACCGAGCCGCGCTTTCGCAACGAATACTGGGACAACAAGCAGTCCGGCCTCTACGTCGACGTGGTCAGCGGCGAGCCGCTGTTCCTGTCGAGCGATAAGTTCGATTCCAGGTCGGGCTGGCCAAGTTTCACGAGGGCCGTCAACCCCAGCGCCGTAGTGGAACACGAGGACACGTCACACGGAATGCGGCGCGTCGAAGTGCGCTCGACTCAGGGCGACAGCCACCTGGGCCACGTGTTTCCGGATGGCCCAAGCGATGCGGGTGGCATGCGCTACTGCATCAATTCGGCGGCGCTGCGCTTTGTTCCGGCCGCCGAGCTCGATGCCGAAGGCTATGGCGAGTTCAGCGGGTATTTCACCGAGGAAGGAGTCGGCTGACATGACAGACAAGAACGAACGCGCGATCCTGGCTGGCGGGTGCTTCTGGGGCATGCAGGATCTTGTCCGCAAGATGCCCGGCGTGATCTCCACGCGTGTGGGCTATTCGGGCGGCTCCACGCCCAATGCCACCTATGCCAGCGTCAAGACCGGCACGACCGGACACGCCGAGGCGCTCGAAGTGGTGTTCGATCCGGACAGGATGAGCTTCCG
>JAGREJ010000167.1:3756-5546 GCA_020446595.1 Novosphingobium sp.
GAATTCTTCTTCCAGATCCACGATCCGACCACCACCGACAGGCAGGGTGGCGATCGCGGCAGCCAGTATCGCTCGGCCATCTTCTACACCAGCGATGAGCAACTGGCCGAAGCCCGGAGCACCATCGCCGATGTTGATGCGTCCGGCCTTTGGCCGGGCAGAGTGGTGACGCAGCTGGCTCCTGCCGGCGATTTCTGGGAAGCCGAAGACGTGCATCAGGACTATCTTGAACGCTATCCCAATGGCTATTCATGCCACTTCCCTCGCAAGGACTGGGTTCTGCCCCGCGCGGCGGCCTGATCCCGGTCGAACAGTTGCAGCGAGAGGGGCGCCGCCTCGATTACCAATACCAGGGCGGCGCCCCGGACGCGGAAAGGAAAGACAAATGGCGTTCGGTCATACCCATCAGCAGGCTCCCGAACTGCGGGTTCCCTACTGGATCGATGGCGAGGGGAACGAGATAGATGGATTGTCGCTTGCCGATCTGGGCGAGGGCTACAAAATCATCTACTGCTTCCAACACTGGTGCCCCGGCTGTCATTCCTTCGGCTTTCCCATGCTCAAGCGGCTTGTCGAAGCACTTTCCGGCAAGGGCTTCGGATTCGCCGTGGTCCAGACCGTATTCGAAGGCGCCGAGCAGAATACCAGAGAGCGTCTGCAAGAGACGCAGGAGCGATATGCACTGGATCTGCCTTTTGGCCACGACGAGCCTGCACCGGGCGAGCGCCATCCCAGCGTGATGGAGGATTACCGCACCGGCGGCACGCCGTGGTTCATTGTGATCGACCCGAAAGGCGAAATCGTGTTCAGCGACTTCAGACTCGACGGAGACAAGCTGATCGACGCCCTGAACACGCCGGAAAGCGTGGAACTGATCCGCTGAGCGCGGGGGCGCCTCTCACCCCCGCCGCTAGCGGGCCGTCGGCGCTCTGCCGGGTTCCCCCCCTTGCCCGGCAAGAGCCCGGCGGCCTTGATATGGAGACAACGTGAACTGGAACTTCGACAACACTTACTTCCGGCAGCTTGAAGGCTTCTATGCCGCGCAGGCTCCGGAAAGGCCCCCCCGCGCCGAACTGGTCATGTTCAATCGCGATCTGGCCGCCCAGCTCGGGCTGGACCTGTCTCCCGGCCGCGATCAGGAATTGGCACAGCAGCTCAGCGGCGCCATGGTTCCCGCAGGCGCGGACCCCATTGCGCTGGCCTATGCCGGGCACCAGTTCGGCCACTTCTCGCCGCAGCTCGGCGATGGGCGCGCAGTGCTGCTTGGCGAAATCGTTGCGCCGAACGGCATGCGTCACGATCTCCAGTTGAAAGGGTCTGGCCGGACACCGTTCTCGCGCAATGGCGATGGCAAGCTCGTGCTCGGTCCGGCCTTGCGCGAGTACCTCGTCTCCGAAGCGATGGCTGCGCTTGGTATTCCGACCACTCGCACGCTCTCGGTCGTAACCACCGGCGAAAGCATCACGCGCGGCGGGCCACATCCCGGAGCGGTTCTCGCGCGCATTGCGGCCAGTCATATCCGAGTGGGCACGTTCCAGTTCTTCGCCGCGCACCTCGGTGCGGACCATGTTCGCAAGCTCGCCGACTATGCGATCGCCCGTCATTATCCTCAGGCGGCATCGGCCGCCAATCCCTATCTCGCCCTGCTCGAAGAGGTGATGAACGCGCAGATTGCGCTGGTCGCGAAATGGATTTCGGTGGGTTTCGTCCATGGTGTAATGAACACGGACAATGTCAGCATATCGGGCGAAACGATAGATTACGGACCCTGCGCCTTCATCGACAGCTAC
>JAGREJ010000168.1:0-1992 GCA_020446595.1 Novosphingobium sp.
GTCGATCCCGACCTGCAGGCCGAGTTTGAGGCCAGATACGGCACGGCAGTCACGCTTGCTTATGGCGCGACCGAGTTTGCTGGTGTGGTTTGCGCCTGGACGCCGGACCTCTATCGCGAGTTCGGCAAGGCCAAGCGCGGCAGCAGCGGGCGCGCGATCCCCTCGGCAAGGCTGCGTGTGGTCCACGCCGAATCGGGGGAAGAACTACCGGCGGGCGAGCAGGGCGTGCTCGAAGTCTCCGCCGAGCGGATCGGGCCGGGCTGGATCCGCACCACCGATCTTGCGCACATCGATTCGGACGGCTTCCTGTTCATTGATGGACGAGCCGACGGCGCGATCAATCGCGGCGGCTTCAAGGTTCTGCCGGAGACGATCGTCTTCGCCCTGTGCGAGCATCCTGCGGTTGCCGATGCCGCCGCGCTGGGGATTCCCGACGCGCGGCTTGGCGAAGTGCCGGTTGCCGCTGTCGAACTGGCCGCAGATCAGCAGGTGAGTGTCGAAGATCTGCGCGCCTATCTGGCGGACAGACTGCTGGCATATCAGCAACCAGTGGACATCCGCATTCTGGACGCGCTACCGCGCAATCAATCGCTGAAAGTCGCTCTGGGAGAGCTGAAGGTGCTGTTTCAATGAGAGTCGTCGAATCCGCTGAACTGGCGCAGTTTCGCGAGCAATGCCGCGACTGGCTTGCCGATAATGTCCCAACCGATAGGCCCGACGATGGCGAGGCCATGCGCGAATTCGATCTCGCCTGGCAAGCAAAGCAGTTTGAGGGCGGCTGGGCCGGGATCAACTGGCCAACCGAATATGGTGGACGCGGCGCGTCGGTGCTCGAACAGCTTATCTGGCACGAGGAATATGCGCTGGCTGGCGGTCCCCCCTCGGGCTGCATGTTCGTGGCGCTCAGCCATGCCGGGCCGACCCTGATCGTCTCGGGCAACGATGAGCAGAAGGCGCGCTATCTGCCCACTATCCTCAACGGCACGGAAAACTGGTGTCAGGGGTTTTCGGAACCGGGCGCCGGATCGGACTTGCCCAACCTCAAGTGCAAGGGCGAGATCGACGGCGACGACCTCGTCATCAATGGCACCAAGATCTGGACGACCTATGCCCAGCATGCTCGCTGGCAGGAACTGCTGGTGCGCACCGATCCCAACGAGACGCGGCATCGCGGGCTCACGTGGATCATCGGCGACATGCAGGCCCCCGGCCTCGAAGTGCGCCCGATCAAGACCATGGCGGGCCTCGAACACTTCGCCCAGTGCTTCTTCGACGATGTGCGTATCCCGCTCAAGAACGTGGTCGGCGAAGTCAATCAGGGCTGGAAGACGGCGATGACCACGCTCGGCTTCGAGCGCGGCACCGGCACGGTCGCCCATCAGGTCGAGCTGGCGACGCGTGTCGACCGGGTGATCGAGGCGGTGAAGGAGGCTCCCGGCGGCGCCGACGAAGCCCAGCTTGAAATGCTCGCCGTGCTCAAGTCCGAAGTCATGGCGCTCCGCTCGCTCACGGCTGCTTCGATCTCGCGCGGTATGCACGAGACCGTTCCCGGAGCGGAAGGCAATATCGTCGCGCTCTATTTCGGCGAACTGACCCGGCGGGTGAACGCCGCGGCCTTCGATCTGCTTGGCCCGCATTCGCTCGAACGCGCGGGCTACAACTACCCGGCGCATTTCCTTGAGTGCTTCAAGTGGGCCATTGGCGGAGGCACTTCCGAAATCCGGCGCAACACCATCGGCGAGCGGGTGCTCGGCCTGCCGAAAGGACCAAAAGCCATATGATCGTCGATCTCATTCCCGATGAAGACCAGAGCGCGATCGAGGATACGATCGTCTCCTTCCTGTCCGATATGCTGCCGGTCGAGCGACTGCGCGAGGAGAAGGCGCACGGCGGCGCGGCGGAATCCGAAGTGTGGAGCCAGCTTTGCGAGCTCGGCCTGTTCGGTCTCGGTCTGCCAGAGGAGCAGGGCGGACTGGGCCTGGGCTTGCCCGA
>JAGREJ010000168.1:2048-3323 GCA_020446595.1 Novosphingobium sp.
GCGCAGCTCTGCGCGCCGCATCTCGCCACCGACGAAGCGACCCGCGATGCGCTGATCTCGGGCGAGGCGCGCGCCGCCTTTGGAATCGCGGACGGTTATGTCCTCGATGGCCAAGGTGCGGATTGGGTGGTGGTGTTCGGTCCCGGCGGTGCCTCGTTGCGTGCGCGTAGCGATCTGACTTTGGCAACGACCGATGGCGGGCTCGATCACACCATGAAGTTCGAGCGGATCGAGGGTGGTGCGGGCAATGCGCAGCCCGCGCTTCGGCTCGAAGTGCTGATTGCCGCGTACCTCACCGGCATTGCCCAGGCGACCACCGACATGGCGGTCGAATATGCAAAGCAGCGCGAGCAGTTCGGCCAGCCGATCGGCGCGTTTCAGGCTATCAAGCACTCCTGCGCCGACATGGCCACGCGGGCCTCCGCAGCCGATACACAGACATTGTTCGCCGCCACCGTGTTCGGCGCGGGCATGGACGATGCGGTGGAGGCCGCTGCGGCGCGGGTGCTCGCCAAGCGCGCCGCGTTCGAGAACGCCAAGGCCAATATCCAGACCCACGGCGGCATGGGCTTTACTGCCGAATGCGACGCGCACCTGTTCCTGAAGCGCGCCATGGTGATGGACATGCTGGGCAGCGATGCCCGGATGCGAAGGGCGGCTTTGACGGCCTGATTCCTTATTGTCGCATCGCCTTTAGCGAAAAACCGGTTCCCACTTTTTCGCGCGATGCTTCAGTTCCGCGCCGAAACCAGTCCGCGCCCGATGACGTGGGCCTGGATTTCCGCCGCGCCCTCGAAGATGTTGAGGATGCGCGCGTCGCACAGCACGCGGCTCACCTGATATTCGAGCGCATAGCCGTTGCCGCCATGGATCTGCACGGCATTGTCGGCATTGGTCCATGCCACGCGCGCGCCGATCAGCTTTGCCATGCCCGCCTCGATATCGCAGCGTTTGCCGCTGTCCTTGTGCCGGGCGGCGGAATAGGTCAGCTCGCGGGCCATCACCAGTTCGCAGACCATCATCGCCAGCTTGTCGGAAACGCGCGGGAAGCGGATCAGCGGTTCGCCGAACTGCTTGCGTTCAAGTGCATAGCGCAGCGCGAGGTCGTAGGCATTCCAGCCCACCCCGATGGCACGCGCGGCGGTCTGGATGCGGGCGCCCTCGAAAGTCTGCATGAGCTGGACGAAGCCCTTGCCCTGCTCGCCGCCCAGCAGCCCCTCGGCATCGACATGGAAGCCGTCGAACGAGAGCGCATATTCCTTCATGCCGCGATAG
>JAGREJ010000169.1 GCA_020446595.1 Novosphingobium sp.
CACGTTGACGAAGCCCGCCGAACATCCCGCCAGCACCCCACCGGGGAAGCTGAGCTTGGGCACGGACTGCCAACCGCCTTCGTTGATGACGCGCGCGCCATAGGCCACGCGCTTGCCGCCTTCGAGGATCGCACGGATTTCGGGGTGCTGCTTCCAGCGCTGGAATTCCTCGAAGGGGAACACCCAGGGGTTCTTGTAATCGAGGGCGGTGACGAAGCCGAGCGCCACCTGATTGTTGGCCTGGTGATAGAGGAAGCCGCCGCCCCAGCTATCGCTCTCCGACATTGGCCAGCCCTGCGTGTGGATGACGCGGCCCTCATGGTGCTTGGCTGGGTCGATGTCCCACAATTCCTTGATGCCGATGCCATAGATTTGCGGCTCGCAATCGGCTTCCAGATCGAACTGAGCCTTCAACTGCTTGGTCAGATGTCCGCGCGCTCCCTCGCAGAACACGGTATACTTGCCGTGCAGTTCCATGCCCGGCTGGTAATCGCCCTTGTGGCTGCCATCGCGGGCAACGCCCATATCGCCGGTGGCGACGCCGTAGACCCGGCCCTGATCGTCGTAGAGAATCTCGGCGGCAGGGAAGCCGGGGAAAATCTCGATCTCCAGTTCCTCGGCCTTTTCCGCAAGCCAGCGGCACAGGTTGCCGAGCGAGCCGGTATAATTGCCGTGATTCGACAGGAAAGGCGGCTGGATGATGTGCGGGATCGGGAACTTGCCCTTTTTGGTGAGATGCCAGTGCCAGTTGTCGGTGACGGGCGTTTCGGCCATCGGGCAGCCTTCGTCGCGCCAGTCAGGAAACAGCTCGTCGAGCGCCTTGGGGTCGAAGGTCGCGCCCGAAAGAATGTGCGCGCCGATTTCGGAGCCCTTTTCGAGCAGACAGACCTGCAATTCGGGATTGATCTGCTTGAGCCGGATCGCGGTCGAAAGCCCGGCAGGGCCACCGCCGACGATCACGACGTCGTAAGGCATGGATTCACGTTCGCTCATGGTGTTCCCCGTTCTGCACACGCTTCCGCGTTGTTGCGCGGCTTTTTGTCTATACTGCCTTGATTGGTGCGAAACGGCAGGTCAAGACCGCACGGATGGCAGCCGCGCAGAATCCCCGACTGGAACAGGCTATCGCAGGCGCGCTGGAATGGTGGCGCGATGCGGGGGTTGAAAACGCATTTTGCGACGAGCCCGTCGCCTGGCTGGCCGAAAAGAAATCTGACCCGCCGCAGCCCGCGCTGGAGGCCGTGCCGACAAGGAGCAAGACGAGCCCCGACAAACCCGACGCCCCGCCAGTCCCGCGCATCGATCAGGCGTCCATTCCGGCATCGCTCGACGCCTTCGCCGCATGGTGGATGAGCGAGCCCCTCCTCGCCGATGGCAGCACCGCCCGCCGCGTCGCGCCACGCGGACGTGCCGGAGCGGAACTGATGGTGCTGGTCCCCGAACCCGAACGGGATGACAGCGAAGTGCTGCTCGGCGGACCGCAAGGCCGTCTGCTAGATGCCATGCTCGGGGCCTTCGGACTGGGTCCGGAACAGGTCTACCTGGCCAGCGCGCTGCCGCGCCATCTTCCTGGCGCCGACTGGCCCGCGATAGCCGCCTCAGGCATCGGACAAGTGCTCCTTGAACACATAGAACTGGCGGCCCCGAAACGGCTCTGCGTGTTCGGTGACAGCATTCTGCCGCTTCTGTCACACGATCCGCCTCAAGGCGCTGCCGATTTACGAGAATTTAACCATGACAGCGTGAATGTACCGATGCTTGCCTGCCGTAGTCTTGATGCGCTGCTGCAACAGCCGCGCTGGAAGGCGAGGGTCTGGCAAAGATGGTTGGAGTTGACCGGGTGATTATCCGCACCCGTGAGAACATGACAGGGAATCGGTCCGCAATGGTATTACGAAAGGGCCGTATGGTCAGGGCGTTTGCAACCGGGGTCGCGCTTGGGGCGGTGATGCTTGCCTCCGCGCCCGCCATGGCGAACAGCGCGGCCGTCGATTATTTCCGCGGACGCGCCGATCGCAGCGCAGTACCATCGGTGCTCAGCCAGTCCGACCGCGACTATTACCGCGAAATCCATTCAGCGGTTGACCGCAAGGACTGGAGCCGCGTGCAGGAGTTACTCGCTCAGCGTAGCGACGGTCCGCTCCAGCAGCATGCCCAGGCCGAATACTATCTCGCCGCAGGTTCGCCGAAGATCGAACTGCCACAGCTCGAAGCGTGGCTGGCCAGCGGAACCGACCATCCCGACGCCGAGCGGATCGCCAGCCTTGCCACCAAGCGCGGCGCGACAGTGCTTCCCGCCATGCCAAGCGAGCAGCGTCTGCAACGGCTCTCCACCATTCCCAAACGCGTTCGCCCCGGCTCGATAAACGACGGCACCATGCCCTCGGGCATCTCCAGCGGCATTCTCGATCGCATCAAGAACGACGATCCCGCTGGCGCGCAGGATCTGCTGAACAGGGTCGATTCAAGCCTCAGCCAGGAAGCGCGCGCCGAATGGCGCCAGCGCGTCGCCTGGAGCTATTACATCGAGAACCGCGATGCCGATGCCTACCGGCTCGCCCAGCTTGCTACGCAAGGCTCCGGGCCGTGGGTCGCGGAAGCCTGGTGGACCGCCGGTCTTGCCGCATGGCGGCTTGGCGACTGCGACGGCGCCAATCTCGCCTTCCACAAGGCGGGAAGCCTCGCCACCAACCCCGAACTGGCCGCTGCCGGGCATTTCTGGCGTGCGCGCGCTGCGATCCGTTGCCGCAAGCCGGAAGAAGCAAGCGCCGCACTGCGCTATGCCGCGCACAACGACGAAACGCTTTATGGGATGCTCGCCGCCGAGCAGCTTGGCATGAAGCTGCCGGTGCAGCATTCCGAAGCCGATTTCACCCCCGCCGACTGGCAGCGCCTGCGTGGCGTCAACAACGTCCGTGTTGCCGTGGGCCTTGCCGAAATCGGCGAAGACAGCCTTGCCGACGAAGTGCTGCGCCATCAGGCAAGGATCGGCGAGCCGACGCTTTACGAGCCGCTCACGCGCCTTGCCCGCGATCTCGGCCTGCCCTCGACGCAACTCTGGATGAGCTACAATGCGCCCTACGGGGCCAAGCCTGAACCGGCCACGCGCTTTCCGACGCCGAAGTGGACGCCGACGGGCGGCTGGCAGGTCGATCCGGCGCTGGTCTATGCCCATGCGCTTCAGGAATCGCAGTTCCGCGCCAGCGTCGTCAGCCCGGCAGGCGCGCGCGGTTTGATGCAGATCATGCCTGCCGCGGCGCGCGATCACGCCGGGGCGCTGGGCGTGCGCGGCGATGCCCGCGATCTGAATCAGCCCGAAGTCAATCTCGCTTTCGGTCAGCGCCATCTCAAGATGCTCGAAAGCTCGGGCGGAACGCAGGGACTGCTTCCCAAGGTGATGGCCGCTTACAATGCCGGACTCGCGCCTGTCATTCGCTGGAATACCGAAGTGATAGACCAGGGCGACCCGCTGCTGTGG
>JAGREJ010000170.1:0-943 GCA_020446595.1 Novosphingobium sp.
CCTGCGGAACACCGCCGAAGCCGAGGTGACATTGCGGTCGCCGTTGCCTTCATCGACCATCACCAGCACGACGCCGATCTTGCCGTCCACGCCTTCAACTGCCTCGCCGTGGATGGGGAAGGGGCCGGTCTTGCCGCGTGCCACGAACATGACATGCCACGATTCGATCTGGAGCCGGTCGGTCCCGGCGAACTCTTCGGCAAGGTCCATCGCTGCCTTTTCGAGAGCGACATGCTGGGGTCCGATGTGCAGGGCCGCGTCGGGCGAGGCCATATCGGTCGAAAGCGTGCCCAGCGCCCAGGTGCCGTCGGCGCGCCGCTCCGCACCGAAAACTTCCCACAGCGGCGGAAGGTCGGGCGAGTCTTCGATCTCCAGCCGCGACTCGGGCATCTTGGGGAGCCCTTCGGGCACTTCGCCGATCGCCGCGCCTTGCCCCTCGACCAGCGCGATCACCCGCGACGGGTTATCGGCATCGACGATCTTCGAGCGACTATAGGCCATTTGCCGTCCACGCTTCAGGCTCTGCGAGTGCACGACCTCGATGGTCTTCACCCCGTGGCCCGGATCGAGCATCTGGCACGAATAGATCACCGGATTGGGCACGGCTTCCAGATCGGACATGTTGCCCGATTCGGGCGCGCTGATGGCGATGGGAGCAACCAGCAGACCACCGGTGGAATTGCGCATGTCGTGGCGCAGCTTGACCTTGGCGTCGATGTCGCCCTCGTTCATCGAGCTGTAGTGCCGCCCGATATAGCGATAGCTCAAGAGGCCGTTCCATCGCCGCTCCAGCTCGGCGGCATAGGCCTCGGGGTCTTCCTTCAGTTCGCGAATGTCTCTCATCATGCTCTCCTGTCAGGCAGACCCTAGAACAGCCGCGAGAGCTTGCCTATAGCGAGCGCACGCCCGATTCCCCAGCAGGACACCCAGACATGAAATTCTT
>JAGREJ010000170.1:1145-6503 GCA_020446595.1 Novosphingobium sp.
GCCGACAATGTGTGCATCAAGGTGCCGCTGACCATCGACGGACTCAAGTCGTGCAAGAAGCTTACCGGCGATGGCACCATGGTCAACGTTACGCTGTGCTTCTCGGCCAATCAGGCATTGCTCGCGGCCAAGGCCGGGGCGACTTTCGTTTCGCCCTTCATCGGTCGGCACGACGACAACGGCTTCGATGGCATGGAGCTGATCGAGGACATCCGCCTGATCTACGACAACTACGATTTCAGCACGGAAATCCTCGCCGCCTCGATCCGCCACCCGATCCACGTGCTCGAAAGCGCTCGGATCGGCGCCGATGTCGCGACCATGCCGCCCGCCGTCATCCGCGGCCTGTTCAAGCACGTGCTGACCGACAAGGGCATCGAGGCGTTCCTGGCCGACTGGGAAAAGACCGGGCAGAGCATCTGAGTGAGCGACGAGACTCCTGTCGATGCCTTCAAGAGCCTGCTGACCGGCGCCAGCCGGGCGATCGCGCACGAGCCGGAGGTTGAGGTCAGCTGGACCGCCGATGCTCCCAGCGCCAGCGGTAACAATTTCCGCGTCACCATGCCGGGCCGGGGGCTGACGAGCGACAACGCCATGCTGGCACGCGGTACGGCGGACAGCTTTGCGCTCAAACTGCGCCATCACAACGAGGCACTGCATTCCCGCCATGCGCCCGCCGATCCTCTGGCCCGCGCCTGTTTCGACGCGGTCGAGCGGGTGCGCTATGAGGCTCTGGGCGCGAACAATTACGCGGGCATCCGCAGTAACCTCGATGCCTCGACCGCCGCACGCATCGCTTCGGACCCGATCTCGCGCGCCGCCAGCGCCAACGACGTGCCGTTGCCAACGGCGCTTTCGCTAATGCTGCGCGAGCACCTGACCGGCCAGCCTGTGCCGCCATCGGCACAGGGCGCCGTCGACATGGTGCGCCAGTGGATCGGCGACAAGGCGGGCGGCGATTTCGACGGGTTGGCGCACCTGCTCGACGACCAGCGCGCCTTCCAGTCGCTGTCGCTCGACATGCTGCGCCATCTCGAACTGACCGATCCGCACCAGCCGCAGGATCCTACGGACGAATTCGACGAGGAGGACGGCGAGGAAGAAACCGAGGACGACCAGACCGGCGACGATTCGGGCGAGGAACAGCTTCCCACCGAAATGTCGTCCGAAGCAACCGAAGGCGACGAGGAAGGCGAAAGCGATTCCCAGCAAGAAGCCGGCGACGAGCTGGACGAGGCGCAGGACGGCGACGACGGCGACGAGGGCATGCTGCCGGTGCGGCCCAACCGCCCGTGGACCGACATTCCCGATACCTTCGACTACAAGGTCTACACCGAGCAGTTCGACGAAGTCGTCGGTGCGGCCGAATTGTGCGACGACGAGGAGCTGACCCGGCTTCGCAGCTATCTCGATGCGCAACTGAAGGGCCTGCAAGGCGTCGTCACCAAGCTCGCCAATCGACTCCAGCGTCGCCTGATGGCTCAGCAGAACCGCTCGTGGGATTTCGATCAGGAAGAGGGTCTGCTCGATGCCGCGCGGCTCGCCCGCGTGGTCGTCTCGCCGGGACAATCGCTGAGCTACAAGGTCGAACGCGACGTCGAGTTCAAGGACACGGTCGTCACTCTGCTGCTCGATAATTCGGGCTCGATGCGCGGGCGGCCCATTTCCATCGCGGCGATCAGCGCCGATGTGCTGGCACGCACGCTCGAACGCTGCGGGGTCAAGACCGAGATTCTCGGTTTCACTACGCGCGCATGGAAGGGCGGGCAGAGCCGTGAAGCATGGCTGGCGAGCGGCAAGCCCAGCAATCCGGGACGCCTAAACGACCTGCGCCACATCCTCTACAAGAAGGCCGACGAGCCGTGGCGGCGCGCACGCAAGAACCTGGGCCTGATGATGCGTGAGGGCCTGCTCAAGGAAAACATCGACGGCGAAGCACTGCTGTGGGCGCACTCGCGGTTGCTGGCCCGCCCAGAAGATCGCCGCATCCTGATGGTCATTTCCGACGGCGCGCCGGTCGACGATTCGACGCTGAGCGTGAACAGCGCGGGTTACCTTGAGGCGCACCTGCGCAAGGTGATCGAGTGGATCGAGGGCAAGTCGCCGGTCCAGCTCGTTGCCATCGGCATCGGCCACGATGTCACCCGTTACTACCGCCGAGCCGTCACCATCATGGACGCCGAGCAGCTCGGCGGCACGATCATCGAGCAGCTGGCAGATCTGTTCGATGAGGAATGAATTTGTATGACGAATGTAACTGCAGTCCGCATCTCGATTGGCGGCAACCATTTGCTTATTCAAAAGGTGGTTCTTCATAGTGCTGCTGCGGTTGGGAGATGGCAGTCGCTAATGGCTGAAGCGCAGCCCCTCTTAGGAACTTTTTCTTCTGGGCTAACGGTTTGGGGTTCGCCTGGAGCGGCGATTGCAGCAGGGGCGGCCATTGGATTTCTGGAGGCGGCTGTCACAAATGCAAACCAAAAGAAGGGCGTTTCAGTTTTGACGGAGGCTGTTGCGTTACACGAGCGCCTAAAGCAACGCGGCGTTTTCGTTCCAGTCAATGAAATCAACGAGATTTCTTCACCCTCGATTTCGCGCTGGCATTCTAGAGGCGAAGTTGATTCTGAGATGGATGTTCGCCAAATCGGAATGTTCGATAGATCTCGTTTAAAAAAAGAATATGGCGCAACAGACGAAGAAATTTCTGCAGGTTTTATTATTCGCAAGACGATCCAAGATTTGATTATTCTCCCCGATGATTTTGTCACCTGTGAATGCGATGGAAAAATCGTAATGATAAAATGGTCGAATGTTGAAATGTTTGAATTGGTCGTTGGGTGATTTCCTATTCGAGGAGGAAT
Source organism: Novosphingobium sp. (assembly GCA_020446595.1). Taxonomy (GTDB): domain Bacteria; phylum Pseudomonadota; class Alphaproteobacteria; order Sphingomonadales; family Sphingomonadaceae; genus Novosphingobium. Next base: position 4,004 of record JAGREJ010000170.1, read on the forward strand.
GATTTGAACGTAACCGATGCCGTGATGTCCCGCCGGTCGATCCGGTCCTTTACCGACCAGCCGGTCGACAGGGCCGTGCTGGAGCGCGTGCTCGACAAGGCACGCTGGGCGCCTTCGGGCTGCAATTACCAGCCGTGGGAAGCGCATATCGTCACCGGCGAACCGCTCAGGCGACTTCAGGAGCGCATGCTCGGCGAGGAAATGCAGAAGCCCATCGAATACAGTTTCTCCGAGCCGGACAAGTCGCCGCTCCACAAGGCGCGGCTGCAGGCGATCGGCGCGAAGATGTATGGCACGCTCCAGATCGCCCGCGAGGACACCAAGGCGCGCGGCGATTTCTCGCGCCAGAACATTGTCAGCTTCGGCGCGCCGGTGCTGCTGCTCAACTATATCCGCCGCTCGTTCGGACCGCCGCAGTGGTCGGACGTGGGCATGTGGTTGCAGACGATCATGCTGCTGCTTCGCGAAGAGGGGCTGGACTCCTGCCCGCAGGAATGGATGTCGCTCTATGCCCGCTCGCTCAAGGAAGAGATCGGCGTGTCGGATGAGGACTATATCCTCTTCACCGGGCTCGCCATCGGCTATCGCACCGAAGACGACGCGGTGAACACGTGGGAGCGTGATCGCGCCCCGCTCGAAGAAGGGATCACCTGGCTTGGGTTCTGACGCACTCGCGGAGCCGGACATCTGGGCCTGACAGCCTTCCTCTGGGTGCCGATCACCCTCGCCGCGGCGTCTGCGCAGGTGGTGCGCAATGGCGTCCAGGCGGGACTGACGCAGACAATCGGGACGCTGGGCGCAACGCAGGTGCGCTTCGTGTTCGGCTGGCCTTTCGCGATGCTGTTCCTGCTCGCGGCCATGGTCATTTCGGACGATCCGTTGCCGACGATGAATGCGGCGGCGCTGGGCTGGGCGACGCTGGGAGCAGTCGGCCAGATTGGCGCAACGGCGGCCATGCTTCTGGTGATGAACCAGCGCGCTTTTGGCGTGGCCTATGCCTACATCAAGACCGAGCCGGTGCTCGTCGCCGTGATGGGCGTGGTCCTGCTGGGTGACCACCTTGGACCGCTCGCCTGGGCGGCAATCGGCACGGTGACCGTGGGCGTTCTGGTCGCTTCGGCAAGGCCCGCCGACTATGGGAAGCTGTTCGGCGAAGGGCGCATGATCGCATGGGGCCTCGCATCGGGGGCCATGTTCGGCCTTTCCGCGATTGCCTTTCGCGGCGCTATCGGCGCTCTTGAGAGCGGAACCTTCCTGATCCGGGCGCTATGCGTGCTGGCCGTGGGCCTGACGATCCAGACCGCGCTACTGGGCCTGTGGCTTGCCGTGCGCGACAGGTCGGTCTTTCTCGGCAGCCTCAGGGTCTGGCGCAGCAGCCTCGGCGCGGGCTTCCTTGGCGCATTCGCTTCGGCCTGCTGGTTCAGCGCCTTTGCGCTGACGCCAGCCGCCAATGTCCGCACTCTCGGCCTGATCGAAATGCCGCTCGCGGCGCTGCTCGCGAAGCGGCTGACCGGCAAGTCCCCCAGCCGTTACGAACTGGCGGGGCTCGCCGTCGTCATGACGGGCGTGGCATTGCTGCTCGCTTCGCTGGCGGCTTGACCGGCTCGCTGACCGGCTTAAGGCCCCCGGCATGGCTGACGCACCGCTGACCCTGTTCAATTCGCTTACCCGGAAGCTGGAACCGTTCCAGCCGGTCCACGAGGGCGAGGCGCGCGTCTACACCTGCGGCCCGACGGTCTATAACTATCCACACATCGGCAACATGCGCGCCTATGTCTTTGCCGACGTGCTGGGCCGCGCGCTGAGCTTCAAGGGCTACAAGCTCACCCACGTCATCAACATCACCGATGTCGGGCACCTGACGGACGATGCGGACGATGGCGAGGACAAGATGGAGAAGATGGCGGCGCAACAGGCGCAGTCCATCTGGCAGATCGCGGAGCACTACAAGCAGGCCTACTGGGCGGATGTCTCGGCGCTCAATATCCGGGGTCCTATGAACTCGGGCACGCCCTCGGCGGCGCACTGGACCGTCGCGACCGACTACGTGCCGCAGATGATCGAGTTCGCGAAGGGGATCGCCGACCGGCACTGCTACGAGCTCGACTCAGGGCTCTATTTCGATGTCTCGACCGTGGCCGACTATGGCCGCCTTGCCCGTGCGCAAACTGACGAAGGCGAAGGCCGGATCGAGGCGGTGGAAGGCAAGCGCAATGCCGCCGACTTCGCGATCTGGCGCAAGACTCCGCCGGGCGAGAAGCGCCAGATGGAATGGGAATCGCCGTGGGGCAGGGGCGCGCCGGGCTGGCACCTCGAATGCTCGGTGATGTCGGGCGCGGTGCTGGGCTTTCCCTTCGACATCCACACTGGCGGGATCGACCACCGCGAGATCCACCACCCCAACGAGATCGCGCAGAATCAGGCGCATTGCTGCACGAACGGGCTGGACGACGCGGCCAATTCGGGCGCCCGGCTATGGATGCACAACAACTTCCTCGTC
>JAGREJ010000171.1:0-2400 GCA_020446595.1 Novosphingobium sp.
GATCTTTCAGGAGCGGCGACTTGCAGCCGGGAAAGCCATTCCCGTCGCAACCCGCCCCGGTCTTCAGGTGCTCAGTCTGCAACGCGCCGAACTGCTGGTGTCGGACCCCGATGCGGCTCAGGCGACCTACGAAAAGCTGTTCGCGGGGCAACTCCAATTCGAGACCGAGGTCGAGGCGGCGGACCGGCCGCTCGATTGCCGGATCGACTGGGCCATGGGCCTTGAACTGGTCCATCCGAAAAGCGGCGAGGACAAGATCGGCAAGTTGCTCGCCGACAAGGGCGAGCATGTGTTCACGGTCGTGTGGGACGTCGATGACTTCGAAAAGGCGCGCCAGCACGTGCTCGCCACAGGATTCGAGATCCAGTGGGAACACGACTTCGGCGCGCACGGCCCGCTGAAGGTGCACAAGCAGATGGTCGTGCGCCCCAGCAATACACACGGGCTGCAAGTGATACTTCAGGAACGGGAAATGGTGTGAGCGCCGTCAACCCAAGGCGTCGGCAATCCGTTTGACCTGATCGAGGTTGGAGTCGGTCGGGATGAGTTGCACCTCGTCGGCGCCCACATCCTCTATGCGCTTCAGCATGTCGCGCAGTTCCTGCGGCGTTCCGGCAAAGCCTGCGCTCGCGGCAATCGCATCGCGCGAGGCCGCGTCCACCCAGGTAAAATAGCGCTTGAGGTGCGTTTCCAGCTGCGCGCGACCGCCGTCGTCCAATGCAAACCAGAACGAGGTGCCGAGGTAGGGCTTCGCCTTGCCCTGCTCGGCCCAGGTCTTGCGCACCAGATCGAAATAGCCAGCGATTTCCGTAGCATCAGGACCAAAGCTCATTCCGCACACACCATCGGCCCATTGCGAGGCCATGGCTACCGCCTTGGGGCCCATGGCTGCGGCGAGCAGCCTGGGGCCGCCCTTCTGCGCACAAGGCGGCCCGACCCGGCGGTCCACGCCATCGACGACATTCTCGCCAGCCCACACGCGCCGCATCTCTTCGATACGCCACGCAAGATCGGCGTTCTTCTTGGTAGCCAAATCGGCTCCGGCTGCTTGATAATCTTCCTCACGACCGCCAATGCCGAAGCCCGCAGTCAGCCGACCGTTGCACAACATGTCTGCCGTGGCGATCTGCTTGGCGAGCATCACCGGATTGTGGAGTTGGGCGACGAAGATCGTGGTAACGATCTCTACCCGTTCACTCCATGCAGCAGCAGCGCCCAGCATCACCGCCGCATCGGGATTGTCGAAGATTATGCGCTCACCGAAAGCGAGTGAAGCGTAAGGCCCCTGGTCGATGGTTTCCACCCAGTCGCGCAGCAAGGCGCGGTCGAGGTCCGGTTCCATCACAGGCAGGGTCATACCAATTTTCATCATGGCTTCCTCTCACCCAAAGGTCACATCTCGCCGCGCGCGCGGCGAATCGCGAACCATTTCTCCACTGCAGCGTTGTGCTGTTCCAATGTCGTCGAAAACTGGTGCCCGCCGGTGCCGTCCGCAACCATGTAGAGCGCGCCGGTCTTCGCCGGATTGAGCACCGCCTCGATCGATGCCTTGCCAGGATTGGTGATCGGCCCCTGCGGCAGGCCCGTCATGGTATAGGTGTTATAGCCGTTGATTGCCTGAATCTCGGACTGGCGGATGCGGCGGCCAAGCGGCTTGCCCTGCGTGATCGGGTAAATGATCGTCGGATCAGCCTGGAGCAACATGTTCTTCTTCAGGCGGTTGGAATAGAGGCCGGCCACCATGCGCCGCTCGCTCGGCTTGCCGGTCTCCTTCTCGACGATGGAGGCGAGCACCAGTGCTTCCCGAGGCGTGCCGACCGCGATTCCCGGCGCGCGCTTTGCCCATGCCTCGGCAAGCGTGCGCGTCATCGCCGTCTGCATCCGGCGCAGCACTGCCTCGCGCGATTCCCCGCGCTCGAAATCGTAGCTTTCGGGCAGCACCGAACCCTCGGCGGGTATCGGAATGTCTCCGGTCAGCATGGGCTGCGCCATCAGCCGCTCGTGCACCATGATCGAGGGCATGCCTTCCGGGATCGTCACGAAGCGGCGGATCACCTCATCGCCTTGCAGGATGGTCAGGATTTCGTTGCCGCTGCCATGCGCAGGCACCAGAAATTCGCCCGCCTTGATCGGTCGCGATCCGCCGAACAGCTTCGCGCCGATCAGGAAGCGGCTGGCGGAATCGATGAAGCCTTCCTTCTCGAGCTTGCCGGCAATGGTTGTCAGGCTTGCCCCGTCCGGAACTATGAACGAGCGTTCCTCCTCCAGCGGAGCGGGCATGAACCAGTTTGCCGCAAAGACCACCGCCACCAGGGCGACGAGTGCGAAGGGAGCAAGCAGCAGCCACCTGGCGCGCCTGTTCATGACAGGTAGCTCCTAATCGATCTTGCGCATTACCAA
>JAGREJ010000171.1:2488-5047 GCA_020446595.1 Novosphingobium sp.
CTCTCGCTCGGATTGTCGAGGTTGAGCGTGGGCGGCACGATCTGGTCGCGCAGAGCCAGAATGCAGAAGATCGATTCGACCGCGCCCGCACCACCGAGCAGGTGGCCGATGGCGGACTTGGTCGAGCTCATCGAAACGGTGGAAATCGCGTCGCCGAACAGGCGACGCACAGCGCCCAATTCAAGCTCGTCGCCCATTGGGGTCGAGGTGCCGTGGGCATTGATATAGTCGATGTCCGAAGGCTGCATCCCGGCCTTCTTCAGGGCCATCTGCATCGAGCGGAACGCGCCGGAGCCTTCCGGATGCGGGGCGGTGACGTGATAGGCGTCGCCAGACAGACCGTAGCCGACCACTTCAGCATAGATTTTCGCGCCGCGGGCTTTCGCGCGCTCATATTCTTCCAGTACGACGACGCCCGCGCCCTCACCCATGACGAAACCGTCGCGGGCCTGATCGTAGGGACGGCTGGCACGCGTCGGCTCGTCATTGAAACCCGTGGACAGCGCCCGCGCCTGCGCGAACCCGGCAATGCCGATCGGGCAGATCGTGCCTTCCGCGCCGCCGGCTACCATGACGTCGGCATCGTCGTCGCGGATCATCCGCGCGGCGTCGCCAATCGAGTGCGCGCCGGTGGAGCAGGCGGTGACGACCGCGTGGTTCGGGCCCATCAGCCCGTATTTGATCGAGACCTGGCCTGAAATCAGGTTGATGAGCCGCCCGTGCACGAAGTGCGGCGAAACGCGGCCCGGCCCCTTCTCGGCCAGCACCAGCGATTCGCTTTCGATGCCGGGAAGCCCGCCGATCCCCGAACCGATCGAGCATCCGGCGCGAAACCGCTCCTGCTCGCTCATCTCGGTGAGGCCGGCATCTTCCAGCGCCTGGCCGGCGGCATCGATGCCGTAGATGATGAACGGATCGACCTGCCGCTGGACCTTGTGATCGACCCGGATATTCGGATCGAAGCCCCATTCGTGATCGGCAGGCTTGACCTCGCAGGCGATCCGGCACTTCTGGTCCGAAGCGTCGAAACGGGTAATCGGCCCCGCGCCGGACTGGCCCGCGATCAGGTTGCGCCAGGTCGTCTCGACGCTGCCGCCGAGCGGAGTGACAAGGCCCAGTCCGGTTACGACAACTCGACGCATATCAGGGTCCGAAGATCAGCCCTTGTTCTCGTCGATGTACTTGATCGCATCGTTGACCGTGCTGATCTTCTCGGCGGCATCGTCCGGAATTTCCACGCCGAATTCTTCCTCAAAGGCCATGACCAGCTCGACGATGTCGAGGCTGTCCGCGCCCAGATCGTCGATGAAGCTGGCGTCTTCGGTCACCTTGTCGGCTTCCGCGCCCAGATGCTCGACGACGATTTTCTTCACACGATCTGAGGTATCGCTCATGTTTCAGCCCTTTCCCGGCGGGTAATTGAAATCGAAGGTTGCCCTAGTCGCCCCGGCGCGCGCTGGCAAGCTGCCGCGCTGCGCGATTTCACTGTTTTTGCGGCTCGACGATTCTGAGGTGCAATTCGCGCAGCTGCTTGGCCGTAACCGTCGACGGCGCGCCCATCATAAGGTCTTCGGCCTTCTGGTTCATCGGGAAAACAACGACTTCGCGCAGGTTGGGTTCCTCGGCGATAAGCATCACGATCCGGTCGACGCCCGGAGCGGAGCCGCCGTGGGGCGGCGCGCCGAACTTGAAGGCGTTTATCATCCCCGAGAAATTGGCGTCCACGTCCTCCTGCGAATAGCCCGCGATCTCGAAGGCCTTGTACATGATGTCGGGCCGGTGATTCCGGATCGCACCCGATGACAGTTCAACGCCATTGCAGACGATGTCGTATTGCCACGCCTTGATTTCGAGCGGGTCCATCGTCTCGAGCGCTTCAAGCTCGCCCTGCGGCATCGAGAACGGATTGTGGCTGAAATCGATCTTCTTCAGCTCTTCGTCGTATTCGAACATCGGGAAATCGACGACCCAGCAGAACTTGAAGCAGCCCTGCTCGATCAGCTCCAGTTCCTCGCCGACGCGGGTTCGCGCCGCGCCCGCCAGTCTGGCGGCATCGGCTTCCTTGCCCGCGGCGAAGAACAGGCCGTCGTCCGGGCCAAGACCCAGTTCGGCGTAGATTTTTTCCATGTTCTCAGGGCCGTGGTTCTTGGCGATGGGACCGCCGAACTCACCTGCCTTGCGCGTGACATAGCCAAGGCCCGCAAAGCCTTCGGACCGCGCCCAGTCGTTCATGTCGTCGAAGAACTTGCGGCTCTTCTCCGCCGTCGCCGGGGCAGGAATTGCACGGACTTTGCCGCCAGAGCCCACGATCTTCTCGAACAGGCCGAAGCCCGACGAGGTGAAATGGTCGGTGACGTCGGAAATGATGAGCGGGTTCCGCAGATCCGGCTTGTCCGAGCCATATTTCAGCATGGCCTCGGCAAAGGGAATGCGCGGATATTCACCCGCTGGCGTCACCGATTTGCCATCGGCGAATTCCTCGAACACACCCGAAAGCACCGGCTCAATTGCAGCAAAAACATCGTCTTGCGTAACAAAGCTCATCTCGAAATCGAGCTG
>JAGREJ010000172.1:0-3822 GCA_020446595.1 Novosphingobium sp.
CTTGAGGCGCGTGAACTGACGGCTTACCGTTTCGATCGTCAGGCCCAGAATATCTGCAATCTGCTGGCGCGAAAACGGCAGGTCGATCGTTTCCGGTCCCTCCTCGAAGCGGAATTCGCATCCTTTCGGTGCGTTCAACCGTTCGTGAATATCGAGGAGGAATGACGAGACCTTTTCGGAAGCGGACTTTCGCCCCAGCAACAGCATCCAGCGGCGCGAGCGATCCAGCTCACCCAGGGTGCGCTCAAGCAGCTTGTGTTCCAGCCGGGGGTGTTCCGATGCGAAAGCATCGAAATCGCGCCGGTTGAAGACGCACACGCGCGCATCGGTCAGTGCGGTAACGCCATGGCTGCTGTTTCCGCCAAACGGCCTGCCGATGAAGTCGGCCGGATAAACGACCCCGACAATCTGTTCGCGTCCGTCCTCGGTATTGGAGGAAAGCTTGAGCACCCCGTCGATGACGTTGGCGACCAGGACCGATTCCTCGCCTTCCCAGACCAGGGATTCACCGGGCGTGAGCGTGCGCTCCCGCCCGATAGCGTTGAGCGCCTCGAGTTCGTCCGGTTCCAGCCCCGAGCAGATTGCCCGGTTGCGAACCACGCAAATGTCGCAATTGCTCACCAGATCGCCGTTACCAGCGCCTGAGACGGGCCTCAAGACAAACCTCTGCGACCCGTTCAGAAAGCCTATTCGGCCCGTGGCGCGGCGGCAGCGGCATTGGTTGGCAGGCCGCCCATCTCACTGACCAGCTTGGTGTAGGCGTCGAGATAGGCGAGCACGATGACCTGACCGATTTCGGTATTCTGGTAGCCGCCGCCCGCGACCGCTGCAAAAGTGCCGCCGAAGAAGCCGCCACCGCCGCCGCCGAACTTGAGGTCGGACTTGCGGGCATAGCCTTCGGACAGGGCGACTTCCTCGGTCGTGCGCATGTTGACCACCGACAGCGTGACATTCGCTTCCGACTTCTTGATCTTGAGGCCGCCGAGAAGCCCGCCACCAAATCCGCCGACCAGGCCGCCGAGGCCACCGCCGCCGGAATTCTTGTTGGCGGTGATGATGTTGGGTTCAAGGAAATAGTCGGCGGCACGCACCTGGCGTTTGCCGAGATTGGAGCCGCGCTGCAATTCGCCCGAATCGGCAAGGCCCCGCTCCTGATAGCGTTTGTCCATGGACCGCCCGCGGTTGACCAGCGTGAAGCATCCCGAGCGTTGCACGAAAACGCGCAGGATGCCTTCCGGGCTTTGCAGGTTATAGTCGCGCCACCATTGATATTCCGGCTCGACGATCGCAATCGCGCCGAGATTGCGGCCGCAACGGGGAATCTCCTGGGTTCCACGATCCTGCTGCTTGCGAGCGGACGACTTGTCAGCAGCGAATGACGGCGAAGAAGCGGTCATGGCGACAGCGGCTGCAGCGAGCGAAACGACGATCTTGTTCACGGGGGTACCCTCCTGTTGGTCCCGGCCTGGGTCTGGCGCGGGTTATAGCGATGCTTGGCTGATGGTCCAATGACGATTGCTGCGATGTTAACGGCTTGTGCGCAATCCCATGTTGTCGATTAGCCGCGCCTTGCCGATCCGCGCCGCGACAAGCAGTCGCGCAGGACGGGCGCCCAGTGCATCGAGCGGCGCGAGCGTTTCGGCATCGCGCAGTTCGGCATATTCGACGTTGCGGAAACCGGCGGCAAGGAGGGCCGATTCGAGCTCTGCAAGCGTCGCGGCAACGGGCGCGCCGTCCTCGATTGCGGTGATGGTGTTTCGCATGGCGCGCGGCAAGGCGGCGGCGCTGGCACGCTCGTCCGCCGAAAGGTATGCGTTGCGCGAACTCATGGCGAGTCCGTCGGCCTCGCGTACGGTCGGCACGCCGATGATGTTGATGGCTGCCGGGCGAGTAAGATCGAGATCGCGCGCCATGCGCCGGATCACCGCAAGCTGCTGCCAGTCCTTTTCGCCGAACAGGGCGATGTCGGGCATGACCTGGTTGAACAGCTTGCACACGACAGTCGCCACGCCATCGAAATGTCCGGGCCGGTCGCCGCCGCACAGCCCTTCGCTGACGCCGGCCACGGAAATGTTGGTCGAATATCCTTCGGGATACATCGCGCCAGGTTCCGGCGCCCAGACCAGCGAAACGCCTTCGGGGTGAAGAAGCGCGCAATCCGCTTCCAACTGGCGAGGATAGGCGTCGAGATCCTCGCCCGCACCGAATTGGCGGGGATTGACGAAAATCGAGACGATCACATGCTCGGCCAACTTCCTCGCCTCGCGCACCAGGGTGAGGTGACCTTCGTGCAGCGCCCCCATGGTTGGCACCAGCGCAACCTCTCCGTCGTGGCGGAGTAACGATACGGCACTGCGCAGTGGATCGAGCCGCGCTATCGTTTGCATGGAATCACACCCTTCGATAGAGCCGGGCACAGGCCATCGGCTCGCCCTGCCTAGCTTGCAGGGAGACCGGGCGGCAACCCATTTGGACAGTCAAAGAGCAGGCACCTTGAGCGCGCACCGTATTGTCTTTGCGAATGAAAAGGGCGGGACCGGCAAGTCGACGACCGCGATTCATGTCGCCATCGCGCTCGCCTATCAGGGTGCGAAAGTTGCCGCGGTCGATCTCGATCAGCGTCAGCGTACGCTCTACCGCTATCTCGAAAACCGCGCCGAGACGGAGCGCAAGCGTGCCATACGATTGCCCGGCGCACGGTTTGCCGTATTCGACGGACCGGATACCGACGACCTTGACGATCTGTGCGAGGAAATCGCCGAGGGACAGGACTTCCTCATCATAGACACGCCGGGGCGCGACGATCCCTATGCGCTGCATGCCGCGACCGGCGCGGATACGCTGGTCACGCCGATGAACGACAGCTTTGTCGATTTCGATCTGATCGGTCAGGTGGAGGGAGAGACCTTCAAGGTTCGCAAGCTCTCGTTCTATGCTGAAGCGATCTGGGAAGCGCGCAAGCAGCGCGCCCGAGCCACCATCGAGCAGCAACGTCGCGAGCTGGACTGGGTGGTTGTGCGCAACCGCCTGCAATATGTCGAGGCGCGCAATATGCGGCGCATCGAACAGGCGCTCAAGGAATTGTCGCAGCGAGTAGGTTTTCGCGTCGCCAGCGGCCTTTCAGAACGCGTTATCTATCGCGAGCTGTTCCCATCCGGGCTTACATTGCTCGACAAGGGACAACTTGGCGATCTCGGCACCAGCCACCTTGTCGCGCGCCAGGAACTGCGCGGCTTGCTGGCTGCCCTGAAGCTGCCTGCATTGGCGGCCGCGCCACGTCAGGCGGCGCTCGCGCTGCAATGATGAAGCTGCTCTGGCTGCTGGTGCTCGCGTCCGTCGCCTGCCGGATGCTCGCCGGACGCTGGCCCTGGCAATTCCTCGCGGCCTGGAACCGGGCGCAGACACGGCATGAGCGCGCGCGCATCCTGCTCGGCGTTTCGGCGGACGCCACGCGACAGGACATTCTCGAAGCGCATCGACGTCTTCTTGCAACAGTCCATCCCGACAGAGGGGGAACGGAGGCGGGCGTCCACGAAGCCAACGATGCCCGCGACCTTCTTCTTCACCAACTTGAAAGCCGGAGTAACAGCCAATGACCCACAGGTTCGACCCGACCATCCTGCGCGAATACGATATTCGCGGCGTGATCGGAAAGACGCTGGGGGCCGAAGATGCGCGCGCCATCGGGCGTGGTTTCGCCACCCTGCTGCGCCGTGCGGGCGGGAAAAAGGTTGCGGTGGGTTGCGACGGACGCACAAGTTCGCCGATGCTGGAAGCGGCGCTGGTCGAAGGGCTGACCGCGAGCGGCGTCGATGTCGTGCG
>JAGREJ010000172.1:3850-6802 GCA_020446595.1 Novosphingobium sp.
CCGACGCCGATGCTCTACTATGCCGAGGCTTCAGCCGAAGATGTGCAGGGCGGCATTCAGATAACTGGCAGCCACAATCCCCCCGATTACAATGGCTTCAAGATGGTATTTCAGGGGCGGCCGTTTTTCGGAGCCGACATACTCCGGCTCGGCGAACTGGCCGTGGCGGGAGACTGGCTCGAAGGCAGCGGCACGGTTGAGGATCGCGACGTCCTCGATGCCTATATCGACCGCATGCTCGAAGCTTTCGCGGGAATCGATCCGGCCTCGCTCTCCGGCCTCAGGATCGGCTGGGATGCGGGCAACGGCGCCGCTGGTCCGGCGCTCGAACGCTTGGTCGCGCGCCTGCCGGGCGAGCATTTCTGCCTTTACACCGAAGTCGATGGACATTTTCCCAATCACCATCCCGATCCGACCGATGAGGCGAATCTTGCAGACCTGAAAAAGCTCGTCGCGGACAAGAAGCTCGACTTCGGAGTGGCTTTCGACGGCGACGGCGACAGGATCGGCGCCGTCGATGGCCAGGGCCGGGTCATATGGGGGGATCAGCTGTTGATGATCTACGCGGAAGACCTCCTGGGGAAATTACCTGGTTCCACGATTATCGCCGATGTGAAGGCCAGCCGCGCGCTGTTCGACCATGTCGCCGCGAAGGGCGGCAATCCGCTGATGTGGAAGACCGGCCACAGCCTGATTAAGTCCAAAATGAAGGAAACGGGCTCGCCGCTGGCAGGCGAAATGAGCGGCCACGTGTTCTTTGCCGACGACTATTACGGCTATGACGATGCGCTCTACGCCGCCGTCCGGCTGATCTCTTCCGCCGCGCGGCTGGGCAAGACCGTGACGGAATTGCGCGGCGCCATGCCCGCCATGCTCAATACGCCGGAGTTGCGCTTTCAGGTCGACGAGAGCCGCAAGTTCGCCGCTATCGACGAGGTGAAGGAGAGGCTTTCGGGCAGCACGGCGCAGGTCGATGCAACCGACGGCGTGCGCGTGACGACGCAGGACGGCTGGTGGTTGCTGCGCGCTTCGAACACGCAGGACGTGCTTGTCGCTCGCGCCGAGAGCGACAGTCAGCAGGGACTGGAGTGCCTGCTCGCGCAGATCGACGAGCAACTGGCGCTGTCCGGCCTCGAGAGGGGGCCGCAAGCTGGGCATTGATCCCGTGCGCCAATTGTCCTTGCTCGACATTCCCGACAAGTTCCCGATAGTCTGCCTCATTCGCAGTGAGGGACGCGCATGGCAGAGGTGAGCACGGCAGGTAGCGGACTGATCCTCACGCAGTCCAAGCCTTTGCGGCTGCTGACCCTGTTCCTGTTCTACTTCACGCAGGGCTTCCCGATCGGCCTGTTCTTTTACGCCGTTCCCGCCTGGATGGCCGCCGATGGGCGCAGCCCGGCGGAGACCGCCTCGGTCGTCGCGATCAGCGGCCTGCCCTGGTCGCTGAAGCTGGTGAACGGCTTCCTCATGGATCGCTACACCTACCTGGCAATGGGACGCCGCCGCGCGTGGATCATCGGCGCGCAGTCGCTGATCGTTGTGGCGTTCCTTGCTGGCGCTGCCCTTTCTCCCTTGCCGAGCGACGTTGCGCTGCTTTCGGCAATCGGTTTCGCGGCCAATATGGCGGTCACATTTCAGGATGTGGGGATCGACGGACTCGCAGTCGATATCATGTCGGAGGACGAGCGGGCCAAGGCCAGCGGAATCATGTTCGGCGGGCAGGTGCTTGGGATTTCCGCCGCGTCGGCCATGACCGGCTATCTCTTCCAGCATTTCGGCTTTGCGACCGGCCTTGCGATTTCGGCGCTGATCCCCGCGCTGGTCGCGGTCTACGGCATGGTCATCCGCGAGCGCGAGGGTGAGCGGCACCTGCCGTGGACGAAGGGAAGCGCGCACCGGCGCAATCTCGACATCCAGATCGAGGCCTGGTGGCCTCTGCTCAAGGCGTCCTTCGCGGCCCTTGTGACTCCGCTCAGCCTCTTGCTGGTTCCGATCCTGCTTGTGCGGTCTCTGCCGATCGGGGCCTTCGAGGCCTACCACCCCGTGCTGGCAACCCAAATCGGCGGATGGGCGCAGAGCGATTACACCGGCCTGATCGCTACGGCGACGCTCGTCTCAGGCGTGCTCGGGCTGACGGTCGGGGGCTGGCTTGTCGACTACGTCGGGGCGCAACGCTCGCTGGCTATCCTGATGGCGAGCTATCTGGCGCTTCTGATCGCGTTCGCGCTCGCGCGCCAGTACTGGACGGACCCGGTGCTGCTGTCGGGCATGTTTTCCGCGGTGACGATCTACGACCCCTTCGTGGCCATCGCGGTCATCCCGATCTGCATGCGGATGTGTTCGCCCGCGGTCGCGGCGACGCAGTTCACAATCTACATGGCCGTTTCCAATTTCGGGCGGCCGATCGGCGCGGCGCTCTCCGGAGTTCTGGTCCGGCCTGGCTCGGAAGCTGTGCTTTACTGGGCTATGGCGGCGATCTGGGCATGTGGGACGGCGCTGGCCTTGTTCGTGAGGTTCCCGGCGGAGAACCGCGCCAAGGATGAGGCGGCCGAGGTCATTTCGCAAGGCGAGGGCCTGTCGCCCGCCAGGGATTGAGGCGCGCATCCGGCGTGCATGCGCGGAGCGTCTGACGGCCATGAGCGCGACGAAGATTCCATCCGAGATTTCCGACTGGTTCGCCCGGCGCGGCTGGCAGATCCGCCGCCATCAGCGTGAAATGCTGGCGGCGGACAGGGCAGGCAAGCATGCGTTACTCGTCGCCGATACCGGGGCGGGCAAGACGCTGGCCGGGTTCCTGCCGACACTCGTTGATTTCTGTCCCTCGCAACGGGACTGCAAGGCAACTGCAACGGGACTGCATACGCTGTACGTCTCGCCGCTCAAGGCGCTGGCGACCGACGTGCAGCGCAATCTGGTTACCCCGGTCGAGGAAATGGGTCTTGCGATCCGCAT
>JAGREJ010000172.1:6865-13829 GCA_020446595.1 Novosphingobium sp.
TTCTGCTGACCACGCCGGAATCGCTGTCGCTGCTTCTCAGCTATCCCGAATGCGAAACGCTGTTCGCCGGGTTGAAGCGTGTGGTGATCGACGAGGTGCATGCCTTCGCATCGGGCAAGCGGGGCGATCTGCTGGCGCTTTCGCTAACCCGCCTGCAATCCATCGCGCCTGGCATGAAGCGCGTCGCCCTGTCCGCCACGCTCGCCAACCCGCAAGACTATGCCGACTGGCTGGCGCCTGATGGCGATGCCGGTTCGGTCGAGCTGGTGGAGGGGGAAAAAGGAGCCGAGCCCGAAGTCTCCATCCTGCTTCCCGAGACCGAGACGATTCCCTGGGCCGGTCACGCCGCGACCTGGGCAATCCCGCAGATCTACGAGCAGATACGGGCGCACCGGACCACGCTCGTCTTCACCAACACGCGGTTCCTGGCGGAATACATCTTCCAGAACCTGTGGCAGGCGAACGAAGACACGCTTCCCATCGGCATTCACCACGGATCGCTATCGCGCGAGGCGCGGCGCAAGGTGGAGGCGGCGATGGCGCGCGGCGAGCTGCGCGCGCTGGTGTGCACTGCAAGCCTCGATCTCGGCGTGGACTGGGGCGACATCGACCTTGTCATTCAGATGGGCGCGCCAAAGGGGAGCTCCCGCCTGCTGCAACGGATCGGGCGCGCCAACCACCGGCTCGATCAACCGAGCAAGGCGCTGCTGGTTCCGGGCAACCGCTTCGAGTTTCTCGAAGCCACGGCGGCGCGCGAGGCCGTGGACCAGGGGCAGCGCGATGGCGAACCGTTCCGGCCCGGTGGGCTCGACGTGCTTGCGCAGCATGTCATGGCGCGGGCTTGCGCCGGGCCATTTCGCGCCGACCAGCTTCTGGCGGAAGTCCGCACCTGCCTGGCCTATGCCTGGGTCGATAAGGCGACCTTCGCGCGCGTGATCGATTTCGTGGCGACAGGGGGATACGCGCTGCGCAGCTACGACCGGTTTCGCCGGATCGTCGAGGAGGAGCCGGGCCTGTGGCGTCTGGCCCATCCGCAACATGCCGCGCGCCACCGGATCAACGCGGGGATCATCGTCGATTCCGAAATGCTCAACGTCCGGTTTCGCAACGGCAAGTCGCTGGGCAAGGTCGAGGAGATGTTCGGCGCAGGATTGAAAGTGGGGGACACCTTCCGCTTCGCCGGTCTCGACCTCGAAGTCGAGCGCCTGCAAGACCTCGATCTGGTGGTGCGCGCGGCAAAGCGATCGGCGCAGATCCCGAGCTACATGGGCTTGCGCCTGCCGCTGACCGCGCACCTTGCAGACCGGGTGCGCGAGATGCTCGACGATCGTGCGGGCTGGGGCCGCTTTCCCGACGACGTGCGCGAATGGCTGGAGATGCAGGACTGGCGCTCGCGCATGCCCGCGCCGGGCAGGCTGCTGGTCGAGAGCTTCCCGCATCAGGAACTGCACTACACCAGCTATTTCACCTTTGAGGGCTGGAACGCGAACCAGTCGCTCGGCATGCTGATCTCGCGGCGAATGGAGGATCGCGGGCTCGGTCCGCTCGGCTTTGTCGCGACCGATTACACCCTCGTTGTCTGGGGTCTGAAGCCCGTCACCGATCCCGCCGCGCTGCTGTCGCCCGACATTCTCGCGCACGAATTTGTCGACTGGGTGCAGCAATCGCACTTGCTGCGCCGCGCGTTTCGGGAAGTGGCGGTGATTTCCGGCCTTATCGAGCGGCAGCAGCCGGGAAAACGCAAGTCGGGCCGACAGGTGACTTTCTCGACCGACCTGATTTTCGACGTGCTGCAGAAATACGAGCCCGATCACCTGCTGATCGAAGCGGCATGGGCCGACGCGCGCGCGCGGATGACCGATGTCGAGCGGGTGGCCCAGGTGCTCGAACGCGCCGGCAGCGAGATCGATCACATGGTGCTCGAACGGATCAGCCCGCTTGCGGTGCCGGCGCTCTCGATGCTGGGGCGGGAACGCACCCCGGCGGGGATGGCGGAGGAGGAACTGCTGGTGGAGGCCGAAAGTCTTGCCGCTCTCGCGATGCGGCCCGATCCGCCGCAGGATGACTGACGAGTGTGGCGCCTACGAAAAAGGGCGGGAAAATTCCCGCCCTCTCGTGATCGAACCGGTTCAGAAGGTCAGAACGAGGCGTATTTCTCGTTGCCGACAAAGCCGAACTTGGTGACCTGCGAACCCTTGATGACGTTCAGCACCTTGACCGAAAGGTCATAGGCAGCGTTTTCCTCGGGCTCGAACTGCAGTTCCGGCTCGACCGGCAAGGTCAGCGACAGCTTGAGATTGTCGAGGAGCTGTCCGTCGGTGATCTCGGTTCCGTTCCACAGGATCTTGTTGTCCTGCGTGAGCACCACCTTGTTCTTGACCGGATCGACCGGCGGCGGATCGTTGGGTGTGTCGTTCGAAACCGGCAGGTCGATATCGACCGAGTGAGTGGCGACCGGAATGGTGATGATGAACATGATGAGCAGAACCAGCATGACGTCGATAAGCGGCGTCGTGTTGATTTCCATCATCGGGCTGCCATCGTCCTTGCCGCCTGACATAGCCATGGGAGATTCTCCTTAGAAAGCGCTGGCGAGACGGCGATCAGCCGTTCGGATCGACCGGGTTCGAGATGAAGCCGACGGTCGGATAGCCTGAAATCTGCACGTTGTAGATCGTGCCGGCAACGCAACGCCAGGGGGCATTGATGTCGCCGCGAATGTGGACCTGCGGAATCTTTTCGGGGTCGGCACGCAGGGCCTCGGGGCCACCGGCGCGCTTGACCAGAGCGTCGAGGCGCTTGAACGCCTGTTCCTGCAGTTCAACGGAATCGACCAGCGTGGTGTTGTTGAAGTAGACCCGGCACTGGCCGAACCGCGACGAACCCTCATAGTCGGGATCGCCCGCGCTGCGTCCCGCAGCATCGGTTGTCGCCACGGTAAGCAGCAGGTTCTCGACCTTGTCCTTCGATTCCACGGAGGCGAAGATCGGAATGCGAAGCTTCTCGATCTGCTGGATCGCCACCGGCACCGCGATGAGGAAGATAATCAGCAACACCAGCATGACGTCGACGAGCGGGGTGGTGTTGATGTCGGACATCGGAGTGTCTTCTGCTCCGAATCCGCTAGCTGACATCGCCATATGTTACATCCTGTCCTTGCAATCGTATGTGTAAAAGGTCCGGCGGGCCTGCATGCGAAAGCCCGCCTGCCTTTCGAGCACGCCTGCCTCGCTCGATGCGAAGCAGGCGTGAACCCTTGGCTTACGACTTCGCCGGAGCGGCAGCAGCAGCGGGCTTGGCCGCGGGAGCAGCAGTCGAAGCGACGCCGAGTTTCGGCTTCACCTGACCGTTCGAGGCGATGTTGGCGAGCACCTGGCTCGAGAAGCCGGTCAGCATCTCGGCGATGTTCTTGTTGCGCGCCTGCAGGTAGTTGTAGGCGAGCACCGCGGGAACGGCGACGAGCAGACCGAGCGCGGTCATGATCAGGGCTTCACCGACCGGACCCGCGACCTTGTCGATCGAGGCCGAACCGGCAAGGCCGATGGCGATCAGCGCGCGGTAGATGCCGACAACGGTGCCGAACAGGCCGATGAACGGCGCGGTCGCACCGACGGTGGCGAGGAACGGCAGGCCGCCTGCGAGCTTGGCATTGATCGATGCTTCCGAGCGGGCGAGCGAGGCGTGCAGCCAGTCGTGACGTTCAGTCTCGTCGGTCAGCTTTCCGGCCTGTTCCTCGGCTTCGATGCCATCGTCGACGAGCTGGCGCCAGGCGCTGTTCTTGTCGAGCTTGCTGGCGCCGTCACGCAGGGAGTTGGCCTTCCAAAGACCGTCGAGGTTCCTGGCCTGCTTCATCACCTTGGACTGTTCGAACCACTTGGTGAACAGGATGTAGAACGAGCCGAACGACATGATGCCCAGGATGGCGACCGTGGCGTAGGCCACGAAACCACCTTGCTCGAGTGCTTCGGCAAAACCGAACTTGGTCTGCGGTGCGGTTTCGGCAGCCGCGGCAAGAATTTCAATCAGCATGCGTAATGTCCTCTCAAGAGAAAAAGTCGGAAAAATCGCGCCGCACCCCAGGGCACGGCGCGTTCAATCGAATGGCTACTCTGGGATGACCCAGCGAACACGGTTGGAATAGCTTCCCTGGACCGGCTGGCCGTCCTGCATTGCAGGCTTGAACCGGGCGCGGCGAGAAACGTTTTTGCAGGTCGCATCATCGAGATCGGCATGGCCGCTCGAAGAGGTGATCTGGCAATCGATCACACGACCGTTGGTATCGATAGTGACCCGGAAGCCGGTGGTGCCGGAACGCTCCTCGCGCAGGGCGCGCGACGGATAGTCGTTAGCCGTGGCCCAGGAGCCCGGATTGCCACGCGGCTGTGCGCCGACGGACGGTCCCTTGGGCGGCGGCGGCGGAGCCGGTGCAGGCGGAGCCAGGACGATCGGTGCAGGCGGTGGCGGCGTGGCCACCGTCTCGATCTTCGGAGGCGCGGTCGAGACGTTGATCTTCACCGGCGGTGCAACCGGCGGCGGGATGTTCTCAACCTTCTTCGGCGGTGGTGGAGGAGGTTCCTCCTTCTTGACTTCCTCTTCGATATCGACGGTCGTCACACGTTTGATCGCCTTCTTGACGCCCTCGTAAGCCAGGCCCGTGACGAGACCGTAGGCAAGGGCGACGTGAAGGATCGCAACCACAATCAGGGCGATCAGCCTGTTGCTGCTCATTTTTTGGTCAGCGTAAGCCATTCAGTCGCATCACTCCATTCGCTCTACCGGGACGGAACCCGGTCCGTGCTGCCGACCGCACGAGCGGCAAGCGAGCCAATTCGTTAACCACAGGCAAAATACTGCGACGCCAGGCGCGCGATCCACCGTGGATCATAAGGTGTTCCGGGGCTTTCGTTGCGTTTCAGTCCCGTTTCGCGGCAGCTTTAGCGACGATAATTGGACCGTGCAACGCCTTATCGGCTGGTGCAGCAGTTCAGAATCAATTCAGTCGAAATGGCTTTATCGTTACCCTCACGCGCCCTAACGAATGCCCGGCAAACCGGTCGGAAAGCCCGGAAATCAAAGGAGTAACAGGTTCATGATCCGGTCAGGACTCCGCCTCGCCACAGCCGCGTCAATCGCCCTTGCGACCGTGGGGTTGTCCGCCACGCCGGCGCAGGCGCAGCCTGGCGCGCCCCTTGCGGAAAGCTATGCCGACCTTGCAGACCTTGCCGATTCGGCAACCATGGTGGTGCATGTAACGGTGCGCGGCGTGGCCCGCGTGAACCCCGAGCGCGCGCGCGATGTCCTTCCCGGTCAGGGGCGCTTCTACGTGAAAGGCAAGACCAGGGCCCTGCTGTTCGGCAGCGAGGCAATTGGCGATTCGCTTGCCTGGCTGGTCGATCTGCCGCTCGACGCACGGGGCAAGCCTCCGGCGCTCAAGAAACGCGATCTGATCGTGTTCGCGCGTGCCGTTCCGGGCCGACCCGGCGAGCTGCAACTGGTGGATCGCGATTCGCAGATCCCGTTCAGCGAAGCATCGCTCGCACGTCTGCGCCCGATCCTGGCCGAGCTGGCCGCACCGGACGCGCCGCCACCGATCACCGGGGTGCGCGAGATAATCCATGTGCCCGGCAATCTTGCCGGAACCGGAGAGACGCAGGTCTTCCTGGCAACCGGTGACGGTTCGGCTGCCTCGATCACGGTGCGTCACGAGCCGGGCCGTCAGCCGATCTGGGGCGTCTCGTTCTCCGAACTTGTCGCCCAGGCCGATCGCGGGCCGCCGCGCGAAACGCTGGCCTGGTACCGGCTCGCCTGCTTCCTGCCCAATACGCTGCGTCCCGGCGTGAACCTGTCAGCCAGCGCCATGGACCGGCAGCAGGCGCTGTCCGACTATCGCATGGTACTCGGCGAACTGGGGGCCTGTCCGCGCAATCGCTGACGGCGGCCTAGCCTGAAATCAGCGCCTCGCCGATCTGGATCGCATTGAGCGCCGCCCCCTTGCGCAGGTTGTCGCCGACCACAAACAGCGCGAGGCCGTGTTCGACCGTCGGATCGCGGCGCACCCGACCGACATAGACCGGATCGCGGCCCGTCGCCTCGAGCGGATTGGGCACTTCGGTCACAATCACGCCCGGAGCCTGCCCGAGCAGCCGCAAGGCTTCCTCCGGGCTGATGGGACGCTCGAACTCGGCATTGATCGACAGCGAGTGCCCGGTGAACACGGGAACGCGAACGCAAGTGCCCGAAACCGGAAGGCAGGGAATGTCGAGAATCTTGCGGGTCTCGTCGCGCAGCTTGATTTCCTCGTCGGTATAGCCGTTCTCGGCATAGGCGTAGTTGAGCGGCACGACATTGTGCGCCATCGGCACGGCCCACTTTTCCGCCTGGGGCAGCAGGGAGTCGTCCCCGCCGAATGCCAGTTCGCCAGCGCGCTCGCCGACATGGGCGAGCTGGCGCGAGAGCACGTCGATGCCCTGGACGCCGCCGCCCGAAACCGCCTGATAGGTGCTCGCCACAAGCCGCTTGAGCCCGGCCGCATCGTGCAGCGGCTTGAGCACCGGCATGGCGGCCATGGTCGTGCAGTTGGGATTTGCGACGATGCCCCTGGGAATGTTTGCCAAAGCGTCGGGATTCACTTCGGCGACCACCAGCGGCACATCGGGATCGCCGCGCCACGCCGAGCTGTTGTCGATCACCACGGCACCGGCCGCCGCGACCTTTGGCGCGAGCGCCTTCGAGGTCGAACCGCCTGCGGAGAAAAAGACGATCTCGAGACCCGAATAGTCGGCGGTCGCGGCATCCTCGACGACCACGTCCACGCCCTTGAAGGAAAGGCTCGAACCTGCCGAACGGGCCGAGGCGAACAGGCGCAACTTGCCGACCGGGAACGCACGCTCGTCCAGCAGCCGGAGCATCATCGCGCCGACAAGGCCGGTCGCGCCGACGATCCCCACGGCGGGATTGGCGGGAA
>JAGREJ010000173.1 GCA_020446595.1 Novosphingobium sp.
GAAGCAGGAAACAGCGGCGATCTCGAAACCTATTGCATGCTGTTCGCCTTTCCGATCGCGGTGGGTGGCAATGGCCAGGCACCCGCGACGGTATCTGATCCGGCGAAGTGGCGGGCGAGTGTTCAGGCCAGTATCGATGACCTGACCGCGCGCGGTTGGGCGACCTCGGTGATCGATGCGCTGCATGTCGGGCTGATGGCGGGCGACACGGGGGTGATCACCGTCGCATTTTCGCGGCTTGCCGCGGATGGCGTGGTGATGGAGAGCTGCACCGGCAACTACCTCGCCCGCAAGCTGGACGAAACGTGGAAGATCGTGGGCATCATCGCGCCGTGATCCGCGATGGAACGCACAAGGGGATACGGAATGTCTGAGGCCGATGAAATCGCTGCGCTCAAGGCGCTCTACACAACCTATATCGATGCCTGGAACCGGATCGACATAGACACCTATTGCAGCCTGTTCGCTTTTCCGATGATTGTCGGCGGTGGCGGTCGCGTGCCCGACACTGTGCCGGACCTTGCCGCATGGCGCGCGCGCACCAAGGGCAATCTCGATGCGCTCGCCGCACGCGGCTGGACCATTTCGGTGATCGACGCGCTGCATGTCGGACTGATGGCGGGCGATACCGGCGTCATCACGGTCGAATATTCGCGGCAGGCGGAAGACGGCTCCCGGATCGAGGGCGGCACCTCTAACTATCTCACCCGCAAGCTGGGCGGAGACTGGAAGATGGTGGGCATGCTGGTCCCCTGACGTCAGGCTGGTTGGGCTTCGCGCGCCGGTTCGTCTTCCCAGCGCCCGAGTCCGTAATCGCCCTTGATCGTGGTGCGATGGACGACGCGTTCCTCGCCTGGAGCACAGCCGCAGGCCTGGTGCAGCACGCGCCAGTTGTCCCAGATCACCATGTCGGTCGGGTGCCAGACGTGGTAATAGGGTTGGATCACGCGCATCGCTTCGCGCCAGACTTCCTCCATCGCCTCGAACGCGCCGTCGCTGCGATCGCCGACCATGCCGCGGCAGCCGTATCCGGTCATGTGGAACACCGTTTCGCCCGTATCGCGGGTCCAGACGGCGGGATGCACGGAACAGCGCCCGTTTTCGTTCTCGGCACTCAGCGAATCGGCATGCTCCTGCACGACGCGGAAATTCTCGGGCAGGCCGAACTTCTGCCGCCCGTAGCGCAGATCGAGATTGAGCAGCAGGTGCATGTCTCGTGCCTTTTCTCGGAACGCCGGATCCATGTCGCGCCAGATCTGGATGCCGTCCGCGAACCCGGTACGACCGCCAGTCTCGGCGATCTTGAGCGAACGCAGCACGCCAGCGCGGTTCAACTCGTTGTTATAGGCATGGTCGAAGTGCCAGGGCTGCCAGGTCGAGAGTTGCTCGCCGTCGATTTCGACGATGGCGCCGTCGGGCTTGGCCTTGATCTCGATGACGCCGAGCAGTTTGTCGGCGTCGGCGCGCTCGACATAGGCGACCGGATGATCCTTGAGGGGGCCGAACACCTCGCTGATCTGGACCTGCATTTCGGCAGTGGACTCGACGCCTTCGAAAACGATCACCCCGCGTTCCTCGAACAACCGGTTCAGCCGGGCGCGGACCGCCTCGTCCTGCAATGCGTCGCGGGTCACCCCGGTGACGCGCGAGCCGAACGACAGCGCCGGGTCAAGATCGTGCACATTGATGTCGGCCATCGCGAATCCTCCTCCAGGGGCATGATCGAATTGCCGACAATATAGATCGCTACACCGTTCCTGCCCAGCGCCGCTGCTTGCCTGTGCGTGTAGCTGTGTCGATCTCGCGTTAATCACAAGGAGCAAGGCGGTGGTAACTCAGGGCGTAATCGTCCCGGTAAATCATCGCGGCGCAAAGTGTCGGCATGCGCTCGCTCGCTGCCCTCGTTGCGATGTTTCTGGTCTTCGCCGCTCGCCCCCTTGCTGCGCAGGAGATCGTCTACGAACAGGTCTCGCTCGAAACCCCAGGCGAGACCCAGGGCGGCAGCGAGCGTTTTGTCCGCGCCAGGACGGCGGCGATCCCCGAGGGGATCGCCGCCTACGGGCCGTTTCGTGTCCTGGGCCGGACGCGAGCGGCTCTTGTCGATGTCACGGACGCGCGCTCGCCCGCAGCCTTTGCCGCGATGATGCGCGCCTTTCCGCAGATTGTCCTTCTGGAGATGGTCGAGTGCCCCGGCACGGAAGACGACCGGGCCAATCTGCGGCTTGGCAGGATGATCCGCGCGGCGGGAATCGCGACATGGGTTCCGGCGGGCGGATCGGTACGTTCGGGCGGGGTCGAGCTATTCCTTGCCGGATCGCGTCGTCTGGCCGATCCGGCGGCCGAATTCGCGGTTCACGCCTGGGCCGATGTCGATGGGCGCGAGGCGGGGGACTATGCTGCCAATGCGCCGGAGAACGCCAAGTATCTCGCCTATTACCGGCAAATGGGCATGAGCGATGCCGAAGCGCGCGCATTCTACGCAATGACCAATTCGGTACCGAACGACGATGCCCTGTGGCTGACGGGCAGCGATATGGCGCGCTGGCTACGGCTGGACACGTCGAACGGTTGACTTGAGGCCCCGGCTCACGTAACGGCGCACACCTGATAGGCGGTCGCTTCGCATGGAGCGGCCCTTTTTGTTCGATTTCGAGGTTCACGATGAAGCGCACATTCCAGCCCAGCCGCCTTGTCCGCAAGCGCCGCCATGGCTTCCGCGCCCGCAAGGCGACTGTCGGTGGCCGTAACGTGCTGCGTGCCCGCCGCGCGCGTGGCCGCAAGAAGTTGTCGGCCTGACAAATAACGTGAAGGCGTCCGTCCTCACGCGACGGGCCGACTTCCTCGCTGCAAACCGGGGCTTGCGGATCGCACGTCCCGGTTTTGTCTTGCTGGCCCATCCCAACAAGGCCGATTCGCTCCGTTACGGCATCACCGTCACCAAGAAGATCGGCAACGCCGTGGTGCGCAACCGCATGAAGCGCCGGTTTCGCGAGCTTCTGCGCGAACTGCTGCCCGAGCACGGCCTTGCCGGACACGATCATGTCCTGATCGGGCGCGAGGGCGGTGTCGAGCGCGATTTCGGCAAGCTGCGCGACGAACTCGTCGCCGCGCTGGAACGCGCGCGCGAAGGCAAGGGCGATCCGCCACGCCGCCGCAGAACAGGAGGCCGCCAGTGAAGCAACTTCTCATCCTCATCGCCCGCCTGTGGCAGCTCGGCCCGTCGCGGATTTTGCCGCCCACCTGCCGCTACATGCCCTCGTGCTCGCAATATGCGATAGAGGCGCTCGAACGGCACGGTGCGATTAAGGGTGGCTGGCTGGCGACCAAGCGGCTATTGCGCTGCCATCCTTGGGGGGGACACGGCCACGATCCGGTTCCTGACTGAGCATAAACGCCGAATACGAGACGACTAGACAGCTTCATGGACAATCAGCGCAATATCATCCTCGCGGTGCTGCTGACCGCGCTCGTGCTGTTCGGCTGGGAAGCGGGACTGAAGTATTTCTACCCGCAGCGTGAGGCTCCCGCGGAGCAGATCGAGGCGCCCGCAGCCGTTCCGGCGGCAAGCGACAATGCCTCCGACCGCAAGACGCACACCCGCGAGGGCGGGCTGACCAATGCGGCCGATCTGGCCGCCGAGAAGAAGGATCTCAAGACCGCGCTCAAGGGCGGGCGGGTCCCGGTCAAGGCGCCCGGCCTTTCAGGCTCCATCAGTCTGACCGGCGCCCTGGTCGACGATCTCACCATCAATCGCCACCGCGAAAGTGTCGAGAAGGATAGCGGCCCGGTGCGCATCTTCTCGCCCGCAGGCACGCCTGCGCAGCATTTCGCACAGCTCGGCTGGCTTGGCGAGGGGATCGCCGCCCCGGACGCCAAAACGGTCTGGTCGGTGGCGAAGGGCAAGGAACTGACACCCGAAACGCCGGTCACGTTGGCCTGGTCGAACACGACAGGGCAGACTTTCGAGATCACTTACGAGATCGACAAGGACTACCTCATCACCGCCTCGCAGCGGGTGGTCAATCGCGGCGCTGGCGCTGTCGGAGTTCGTCCGTTCGGGCTCATCAACCGCACCAGCAAGACCGCCGCGCTCGACACCTGGAACGTTCATTCCGGCCCCATCGGAGAGTTCGCCGGATCGGTTTCGTTCGGTCCCGATTACGACGATCTCGCCGAAGAACGCGTAGCCGAAATGGAAGGCAACGCGGGCTTCACCGGCTTTACCGACATCTACTGGATGAGTGCGCTGGCGCCCGCCAAGGGCAAGGCGCAGGGCACCTTCCGCTCGCTTGGCGGCGGACTGTTCCGCGCCGATCTGCTCTATGCGCAGCAGATCGTTTCCGCCGGAAAGCAACTGGAAACGAAGACCTGGCTGTTCGCCGGGGCCAAGGAAAGCGGCCTGCTCGACAAGTACGAGGACATGGGCATCGAGAAATTCGGCCTGTCTATCGACTGGGGCTGGTTCCGCTGGTTCGAAAAGCCGATTTTCTGGCTGCTGCTCAAGCTGTTCGAATTCGCGGGCAATTTCGGTGTCGCCATCATCCTGCTCACCTTCGTCATCCGCGGGCTAATGTTCCCGATCGCCCAGAAGCAGTTCGCGTCGATGGCGCAGATGCGCGCCGTCCAGCCCAAGATGAAGGCGATTCAGGAACGCTACAAGGACGACAAGCAGAAGCAGCAAGAGCAGATCATGAAGCTCTACAAGGACGAGGGCGTCAATCCGCTCTCCGGCTGCCTGCCGATCTTCCTGCAGATCCCGATCTTCTTCGCGCTCTACAAGGTGCTGCTGCTCTCCATCGAGATGCGCCACCAGCCCTTCGCGCTGTGGATCAAGGATCTTTCCGCACCCGATCCGCTGCACTTGCTGAACCTGTTTGGCTTGCTGCCCTTCACGCCGCCCTCCTTCCTCGCGATTGGCATTCTTGCCCTGTTGCTGGGCATCACCATGTGGCTGCAGTTCAAGCTCAACCCGGCGCAGATGGACCCGATGCAGCAGCAGATCTTCATGATAATGCCGTGGGTGATGATGTTCGTCATGGCTCCATTCGCGGCGGGGCTGCTGATTTACTGGATCACTTCGAACGTGCTGACCATCGCGCAGCAATGGTATCTCTATTCGAAACATCCGCAGCTGAAGGCGCAGGCCGAGAAGGAAGCGCAGGACAAGGCGCGCGCTGCCGAGCGCGACAAGGCCGGGGCGTGAGTGACACGGACGATGCGCAGTCTCAACTGGAAGCTCGCGCAGAGAAGCTGTTCTCCGGCCCCGTAACCTTCCTCAAGAGCGCGCCCGCGCTGAAATTCCTGCCCGATCCCGAGGTGCCCGAAGTGGCGCTGTGCGGGCGGTCGAATGTCGGCAAGTCGTCGCTGCTCAACGCCATCACCGGAAGGAAGGCGATTGCGCGCACCTCGGTGACGCCGGGGCGCACGCAGGAACTCAATTTCTTCGATATCGGCGATCCGCTTCTGTTCCGGCTGGTCGACATGCCCGGCTACGGCTTTGCGAAAGCGCCGGTGAAGACGGTCGAGACCTGGCGGCGGCTGGTGCGCGATTTCCTGCGCGGGCGGCAGGTTCTCAAGCGCACCCTCCTGCTGGTCGATGCGCGCCACGGCATCAAGCCGGTCGATGCCGAGATGATGGCAATGCTCGACGAGGCGGCGGTGGGCTACCGCGTGGTCCTGACCAAGGCGGACAAGGTGAAGGCGAGCGAGCTTGAAAAAGTGATCGCGCGTACCGAGGCCGAGGCGCGCAAGCATGTCGCAGCCCACCCCACTGTCCACGTGACATCTTCGGAAAAAGGCTTGGGCATTGCCAAGTTGCGCGGCGCTGTTCTTGAGGATGCTACCGAATAAAATTGATATTATCTTGAGATTTATTTATGACGTCAGGATAATTTAAAAAGTAAAAATTAGATTTGGCTTATGAATTAATTCAGAATCTCTCTGAAATATCCTTGGCAAAAATCTCAATTTCCCCTCATCAAAAACTCATATATTCCAGAATTTATGGCGTAAAAGATTGCCATAAAGGGGATAGCCATGTGTGTGTGACTTTGATAATGGGCAGGCCAATTCAATTGACCCTTCGGCGTCCTCTCAAGCTGCGTGAGCGGCAAGGATGGCGCGCGGCCTGAACATGAGGAGAAGTCTGATCGCCGTAGACCAGAAAACCGTTTTCGCACCCGAAGTACAGCAGGACTATGGTGCCAATCCCATCGGCGTTCGTGAAACCGACAAATACGTCTCCGAATATGTCCGCGGGTTCGTGGACAAGTGGGACGAACTGATCGACTGGGAACAACGAGCCGAAAGCGAGGGGCGGTTCTTCATCGATACGCTCAAGGCGCGCGGCAAGGAAACCGTGCTCGACGTCGCGACCGGGACCGGATTTCACTCGGTGCAGTTGCTCAAGGCGGGTTTCAACGTCTTTTCTGCGGACGGGTCCGCCGAGATGCTCGCCAAGGCTTTCGACAACGGCATGCGGCACGATGTCGTCCTCAAGACGGTCCATGCGGACTGGCGCTGGTTGAACCGCAGCGTTCACGGCAAGTTCGATGCGATCATCTGCCTGGGCAACAGCTTCACTCACCTTTTCGAGGAAGCGGACCGCCGCCGCGCGCTCGCCGAATTCTATGCCGCGCTCAAGCATGACGGCATTCTCATCATCGACCAGCGCAACTACGATTCGATCCTCGATCACGGCTTCTCGTCGAAGCACAAATACTATTACTGCGGCGATCAGGTGGAGGCGGAGCCGGTCCATGTCGACGATGGCCTGGCGCGGTTCGAATATCGCTTCCCGGACGGATCGACGCACAACCTCAACATGTTCCCGCTGCGCAAGAACTACCTGCGCGGCCTGCTGACCGAGGGCGGCTTCCGCAAGATCAAGACCTATGGAGACTTCCAGGACGAGGCCGAGGAGGCAAACCCCGACTTCTTCATCCACGTCGCGGAAAAGAACTATGAGTGACACCGCGGCGGGCGTCGCCGTTGCGCGCGACTATTACGACAGCGACGAGGCCGATGGCTTCTACTCCGCGATCTGGGGCGGAGAGGACATCCATATCGGCCTCTACGACACCACCAGTGACATTCGCGAGGCGAGCCGCCAGACAGTCGATCGCCTTGCAGGCAAGCTCGGCGATATCGCCGGACGTCGCGTGGTCGATCTCGGCTCGGGCTATGGCGGCGCGGCGCGCGTTCTGGCGCGCGAGCATGGCGCACATGTCACCTGTCTCAACCTGTCGACCGTCGAAAACGAACGCAATCGCAGGCTGACTGCCGAAGCGGGCCTTTCGGACAGGATCGACGTCGTGGACGGTTCCTATGACGACATGCCATTCGCGGACGCCAGCTTCGACATCGCCATGAGCCAGGACGCCATACTCCATGCGCCCGACCGCAGGGCCGTGCTCGATGAGGTGGCGCGGGTGCTCAGACCGGGCGGGCTGTTCGCGTTTCACGATCCGATGCAGGCCGATGGCTTGCAGGATCCCGGCGCGCTGCAACCGATCTACGACCGCATCCACCTGCCCGATCTCGCCTCGGTCGACTTCTATCGCCGGGAACTGACCGCGCGCGGCTTCGAGGAAGTCGAGACCGAATTGCTCACCCACCAGCTTGGTCGGCACTATGCGCGCGTCCGCGAGGAGTTGCTGGCGCGCGCAGGCGAGCTGGATCTGCCGGACGACTTCGTCACGCGCATGGCTGCCGGTCTCGAACATTGGGTCGAAGGCGCGGCCAATGGCAACCTGCGATGGGCGATCATGACCTATCGCAAACTTCGCTGAACCAGCGCCGCCGGAAGGCGGAGCGGCCTGCAACCTTGCCGTTGCCTGTCGGGTGGTGCAGGTCTGCTTGCCGGTGAATGCCAGGCTGCTGCCGCGTTCCCGAGCATGCGGAGGGATGATCGTGGGCGAACCGTACAAGACGACCGCGCGATGGGACGAAGCCGCTATTCCGGCGGCGATTCGCGGTCGTCACAACACCAAGGCCGGGGTGTGGGGCCTGCTCCGCGTCCATTCGGGCGAGATCGATCTCGTCTTCGAGGAGCCCGAGCGGCGCATCCGGGTCACGCCCGACAGGCCGGGGCAGATCCCGCCAATGGAATGGCACCATGTCGAGATTGTCGGGCCGGTCGAGATGCAGGTCGAATTCTACCGCGAAAACCCGCTGGATTGAATCAGACCTGTTCATTCTCGACAGGCCCCGGCTGAACCGTTACCCCTGCGCGCCATGAAGCTGATCGTCGGAAACCGCAACTATTCGAGCTGGTCGCTGCGCGGCTGGCTGGCCTGCAAGCAGAGCGGCCTGCCGTTCGAGGTGCTTACCGTGCCGCTCTATGGCGAGGACTGGGAAGCGCAGCGCCGCTCAGACGACCTCGCACCGTCATCGGGCAAGGTGCCGATCCTGTGGGACGGTGATGCGGTGGTGTGGGACAGCCTTGCCATCGTCGATTATCTCGCTGACCGGGTAGGGCGCGACCGGTTCTGGCCCAAGGCGGACGACGCGAGGGCCATGGCCCGCTCGATGGTCGCCGAAATGCATTCGAGCTACATGGCGCTGCGCCGCGAGTGCCCGATGAACATACGCGGGCGGGTCGAGGGATTTGTGCCGAGCGAGGCGGTCGCCCATGATGTCATCCGCATTCTGCAATTGTGGGCCGAGGCGCGGGCGCGGTTCGGCAAGGGCGGACCGTTCCTGTTCGATGC
>JAGREJ010000174.1:0-3000 GCA_020446595.1 Novosphingobium sp.
CGGGAGAGGAGAAAGGCCCGGACCGGCAACGGTCCGGGCCTTTTGCATTGCGTTTGGCTCCACCCCCCTTCAGGGGTTGAGAGGTCCATTCCCTGAGGAGCCCGCAATGACCGATGCCCCCGCCCCAGTCTCACTGCTGACCGACATTGCCGATGGCGTGATGACCATCACCTTCAACCGGCCCGAGCGCGGCAATGCCTGGAACCCGGACATCGCCGGTCGCTATGCTGCGGCGCTGGAACAGGCGGCCACATCTCCCGAAGTGCGCGCGATCGTTGTCACCGGCGCGGGCAAGGCATTCTGCTCCGGAGGCGACGCCGCCAAGCTCGACGAGATCGCCGGCAGCGGCGATGTGCGCCCAACGACCAGCAGGCCCTATTACTTTCCCTTGCAGATCGGCAAACCGATCATTGGCGCGATCAACGGCGCGGCGGTCGGCGTCGGCCTGCAAATCGCGCTCTATACCGACGTCCGCATCGCGTCGGACAAGGCCCGCTTCTCGACCTTCTTCGCGCGGCTGGGGCTGGTCGCCGAAATGGGCCTGAGCTGGATGCTGCCGCGTCTGGTCGGGGCGGCGCGCGCGGCGGACATGCTGTTTTCCACCCGTATGGTCGGAGCCGAGGAGGCGCTCGCCATGGGCATGGTCAATCAGGTCGTGCCGCACGACCAATTGCTCGACGAGGCGCGTGCCTATGCGCTTCGCCTGATCGAGACGTCATCGCCGTGGTCGATGCGCACGATGAAGGCTCAGCTTTACGCCGATCTCACCGCGACAGTCGAACAGGCCTACGAGCGCGCTGTAAACTTTGCCGATGAATCGGTGCTGCGCGCCGATTTCAAGCAGGGCCTCAAGGCGCTGGCCGAAAAGAGCAGCCCCCAATTCGATGCTCTCGATCCGGCGCTGGGCCTGATCGATATGGAGCCGCCCGCCTGAGCCCTATTCCGCCGCTACAACCGCCGGCTCCGGATCGTCGCTATAATCGAAGTAGCGGTCGTAGTTCTTGCGGTAGGCAAGGATCGGCCCGTCACCCTGCACCAGCAGCGGCTTTTCGAGATTCAGCTTGTTGTTCCAGATCGGCATGTCCTGCTCGATCTGCTTGATGAGGTCGCGCATGCGCGCCTGCGTCACCCGCAGCTTGCCCTCGGACAGTCCGGGAATGTGGTAGAGTTGCCAGCGCACATGCGTTGTCTGCGCGTCGATCGGCGTCACCTGCTGCGACTGGATCACATGGGTAACATCCTCGTATTCGACCATCGACTGGCCCGGCCCGGTCGCGGTCACTTCGATGCGGCCCTTCATCAGGCCCTTGGGCGTGTTCATGTCGGCCACGACCTTGTTGTGACGCGTCCAGCCCTCGACATCGAATTCGGTCGATGGCGAGCTGGGCACCCCGTGGACCGCGCCGAAGTGCGCATAGTCCTGCCCGTTTTCGGGAATTTCTCGGCAGTGGACGTTGACGATCCATTGCTTCGAACGCGCCAGCACCCAGTCGCCGTTCGGGCATTCGGGCAGGCGCGCAATCTCCCACTTCGGTGCGGCCTTCTTCGGATGGAACCAGGCATAGACCACGCCATCGACTTCCTCGATCGGCCAGGTCGGCAGGCAGGAACGCTTCATGCTCGGCGAAATCACGTCGGTATAGGGAATCTTGGTGACCCCGCCCTCGCCGTTGAACTGCCAGTGGTGATAGGGGCAGCGCAGGTCGTTGCCGACCACGTCGCTGGCGACCCCGAGATGCGCGCCAAGGTGCGGACAGAACGGATCGACCGCGCGCAGCGTGCCGTCGCCGCCGCGCCAGACCACGAATTCAGTCCCGAAATACTTCATCGTGACGATCTGGCCGTTCGAAATCTCGTGCGAGAGCGCAATGGCAAACCAGCCGAACGGAATCGGCATTTCGGCATAGCCACGGTCGAGCGTGGTCGTGGTGACATCAATCGGATTCATCTGGCTCACCTTGCTTTTGGTGGTGGCCAGTTGGCGCGAGCCGGACGTCCTGCGCATTGAGCAGGATCAATTCACGCCCAAGCCCAAACGCACAACGACCCTACGTCCGCGATGGACGAAGGGCCGCCGTTACAGATCAAGTCGTTTGGCTCGCGAATCTATTCCGCCGCGACTGCCTCGGGCATGGGATCGGGCGTGAAATCGAAATACTTATCGTAGTTGCGGCGATAGGCGATAATCGGCCCGTCGCCCTGCACCAGCAGCGGCTTGTCCATGTTCAGCTTGTTGTTCCAGATCGGAATGTCCTGCTCCACCTGGCCGAGCAGGTCGCGGATGCGCGCCTGCGTCACGCGCAGCTGACCTTCGGAAAGGCCCGGCGCGTAATACATCTGCCAGCGGATGTGCGTGGTCTGCGCGTCGATCGGCGACACCTGCTGACACTGCACGACGTGAGTGACGTCCTTGTATTCGACCACCGACTGACACGGCCCGGTCGCGGTCGTTTCGATCCGACCGACCATCAGGCCGCGCGGGGTCTTCATTTCCGCCTCGACCTTGTTGTGGCGAATCCAGCCATCGACCTTCATGTCGCCCTTGGGCGCGAAGGGCACACCATGGACGGCACCGAAATGCGCATGATCCTGTCCGTTCTCGGGAATTTCGCGGCAATGGATATTGACGATCCACTCGCGGGTCAGGGCCAGCACCCAGTCCCCTTCGGGGCATTCGGGAATGTGGGCCACGTCCCACTTCGGCGCGGCCTTGGCCGGGTGATACCAGACATAGACCACCCCATCGACTTCCTCGACCGGCCAGGTCGGCAGGCACGAGCGCTTCATGCTCGGCGAAATCACGTCGGTATAGGGGATCTTGGTGACCCCGCCATCGCCGTTGAACTGCCAGTGGTGGTAGGGACAGCGCAGATCGTTGCCGACCACGTCGCTGTTGACGCCGAGGTGCGCGCCAAGGTGCGGGCAGAAAGGATCGACCACGCGAATCTGGCCGTCGCCACCGCGCCACATCACGAATTCGGTACCGAAATACTTCATCGT
>JAGREJ010000174.1:3085-4148 GCA_020446595.1 Novosphingobium sp.
GCATCGTATCCCCGGTCAAGGGTGGTCATCGTGGTCATCGATCGTCTCTCTCTTGCTTCTGCGGCGAAGGCGGGCCCGCTGTGCCCGATCCTCGCGATATTCTGAACCTCTGCATTCTACATGGCCGCACCCGCGCGGCCAAGAGTGTTACCTTCCCGAAGGAATTTCCCGGAACGGCACGCCCTTGTCCACGCGCACATCGGGCGGAAGGCCCAGCACGCGCTCGGCGATGATGTTCTTCTGGATCTCGTCGGTGCCGCCACCGATCCGGAGGCCGCAGGACCACAGGAACCGCTGCTGCCACGCGCCAGCGCGCGGCGACAGTTCCGATTCCTGGATCAGGCCATAGTGGTCGAGCATGTCGAGCGCCTCCGACATCATCGTCTGGGTTCCGCCGCTCCACAGAAGCTTGGCCGCCGAACCTTCGGGACCGGGCGATTCCCCGCGCGAAATGGCGGTGAGGATGCGGAAGCCGATCAGGCGGCGCGCTTCGAGATCGACGTGCAGGTCGGCGATCAGGTCGCGGAAGGCCGGATCGTCCATCACCGTGCCGTCATCGGTCTCGACAGTGGAGGCGAGGTCCATCATGTCCGACCAGGTCAGTCCGTTCGACTGGCCGATGGCGGCGCGCTCGTTCATCAGGGTTGCGAGGACGACGGACCAGCCGTCATTGACCGCGCCGACGCGCTGGTCGTCGGGGATCCGCACATCGTCGAGGAATACCTCGTTCAGCTCCGAATCGTTGCCCATGGTGTGGATCGGCCGCACTTCCAGACCCGGCGTGTCCATCTTCAGCCAGAACGCAGTCAGGCCCTTGTGCTTGGGCTGGTCGGGATCGGTGCGGGTGATGAGCAGACCGTAGTCGGCATGGGCCGCGCCCGAATTCCACACCTTCTGCCCGTTGATGACCCACTCGTCGCCCTGCTTCACCGAAGCGGTGCGGATGCCCGCAGAGTCCGATCCGCTCGAAGGTTCGGAAAATAGCTGGCACCAGATTTCGTCGCCGCGGACCGCAGGAGGCACACGCTCGGCAAATTTCGCATCGTCGTTGAACTTGAGAATC
>JAGREJ010000175.1 GCA_020446595.1 Novosphingobium sp.
CGGACGTGATGTTCGTGATCCAGCGTGTGCTCGAAACCGAAGGCAAGCTTACGCTGCTCGATCAGAACCGGGTGATCCGGCCAAGTCCGTTCTTCCGCCTCTTCGCCACGGCGAACACGGTCGGGTTAGGGGATACCTCGGGCCTCTATCATGGCACTCAGGCGATCAACCAGGGCCAGATGGACCGCTGGAACATCGTTGTGGGCCTCAATTACCTCCCGCAAGAAACAGAAAACCAGATCGTTTCCGCCAAGGCGCCCGACATGGACCCGAAGCTGATCGCCGACATGGTCAAGGTCGCGGACCTGACGCGTCAGGGCTTCATCAACGGCGACATATCGACCGTGATGAGCCCGCGTACGGTCATTACCTGGGCTCAGAATACGGCGATTTTCAACGATCCCGGCTTCGCTTTCCGCCTCTCGTTCCTCAACAAGTGCGACGAGACCGAACGGATGCTGGTCGCCGAATATTACCAGCGCGTGTTCGGCACCGAATTGCCTGAAAGCGTCGTGGCGAAAGCCTGAACGAGCTATCTGCTCACTCGCGGTTCAGGCTCGCTGGTGCTAGATGGGCGCGATGGACATGCCCGCCGGTTCCGGTGTCACAGGAGAGGATCGCCCGCCGCTGGCGCAGCCGCAAGGCGTGCCCGGCGCAATTCCCGTCCCCGGCAGCATCCCGCCACCGGAAGGCGAGATTCCGCCCAGACCCCACCGCACCCGCTGGTGGTGGATTTCGCGCGGCATTGCGACCGTGCTCATGCTGTTTTTCCTCACGGTGCTCTGGCTACTGTTCACCGCGCCGCTGTCGAAGTCGCTCGAACCCATCGCTCCGCCGGAGCTGACCCTGCTCGCCTCAGACGGCACGCCCATTGCGAGAAACGGCGCGATTGTCGATGAACCGGTCGAGGCGAAGAAGCTCCCCGCCCATGTAAGGAACGCCTTCATCGCCATTGAGGATAGGCGCTTCTATTCGCACTGGGGCGTCGATCCGCGCGGAATGGCGCGAGCGGCGATCGCCAACCTGTTCACCGATAGCCGGCAGGGCGGATCGACCATCACCCAGCAGCTTGCCAAGTTCACGTTCCTGACGCCTGAGCAGAGCCTGACGCGCAAGGCGCGCGAGGCTCTGATCGCCTTCTGGCTCGAAGCCTGGCTGACCAAGGACGAGATTCTCGAACGCTATCTGTCGAACGCCTATTTCGGCGACAATACCTATGGCCTGCGCGCCGCATCGCTCCATTATTTCTACCGCAAGCCCGAGAACCTGACCAAGGCGCAGGCGGCGATGCTGGCGGGAATGCTCAAGGGACCGAGCCGCTATGCGCCGACCCGCAATTACGAGCGGGCCAAGCAGCGGATGCGCGTGGTGCTGGGGGCGATGGTCGAGGAAGGCTATCTCAAGCCCGAGGAAGCGCGGAAGCTTTCTGCCCCGGCTGTCGATGTGCGCCGGAAGAACACGCTGCCCACCGGCACCTATTTCGCCGACTGGGCACTGCCCGAAGCGCGCAGCCTTTCGGAGAGCGGCTATGCCAGTCAGAGTCTCAAGACGACGCTCGATGCCCGCCTGCAACGCGCCGCGCAGGCTGCTATTGCCCGCGCGCCGCTCGGAAAGGCGCAGGTCGCGCTGGTCGCCATGCGCCCCAATGGCGAAGTCGTCGCCATGGTCGGCGGCAGGAACTACAAGGCATCGCCGTTCAACCGGGTCACCCAGGCGCGCCGCCAGCCAGGATCGACCTTCAAGCTGTTCGTCTATCTCGCGGCCTTGCGCGAGGGCTGGGAGCCGGACGACACCCTTCCCAACACCCCGATAACGCAAGGCTCCTATCGCCCGAAGAATGCGGGCGAACGCTATTCGCCGACGATCACACTTGAGGAGGCCTTTGCCCGCTCCAGCAATGTTGCGGCAGTGCGCCTGTTTGGCGAGGTGGGCGACTCCAAGGTCATCAGAACCGCGCGCGATCTGGGCGTGCGCTCGCCGCTCGCCAAGGGCGATCCCAGCCTTGCGCTCGGCACGTCGACGATGACGCTGATGGAACTGACCGCTGCCTATGCGGGGCTTGCGGGCAACGATTTTCCCGTCAGGCCCAGCGCCTTCCCGGCGAAGGAACCGGGCTGGTGGGACTGGCTGACAAGCGGCCAGACCAGCCTTTCGGGCGGAGAGAAGCGCGCGATGGAACAGATGCTGCGCGCCGCGATTAATCGCGGCACCGGCAAGGCGGCGATGCTGCGGCAAGCCAATTTCGGCAAGACCGGCACTACGCAGGATCACCGCGATGCCCTGTTCGTGGGCTATGCGGGCGGATTGGTGACGGGCGTGTGGATCGGCAACGACGACAACAGCCCGCTGGGCGGCATTTCCGGCGGTG
The DNA here is from genome assembly GCA_020446595.1 of Novosphingobium sp. Classification (GTDB taxonomy): domain Bacteria; phylum Pseudomonadota; class Alphaproteobacteria; order Sphingomonadales; family Sphingomonadaceae; genus Novosphingobium. Next base: position 2,369 of record JAGREJ010000175.1, read on the forward strand.
GTCTGCCCGCGCGAGTGTGGCGTGATTTCATGCGCGCGGCCACGGGCGAGGCGGCGCTTCCGGCCAAGCCAAAGCCGCGGTCATCGCCCGATCCGCAAGGGCCGGTTGTGCCGCTCGATATACCCGATCTCGGCGACCTGCCGCTGGGCGATGTGCAGATCGGGGGCGAAGGCGGCGAGGCCAGGATCAGCACGGACATCGGTGGCATGCCTCTCGACGTGCGGATCGGGCGCGACGGAGTCAGGCTGGGCTCGGGCGCCATCGACGACGTGATCGAGCGCGCCGACAGCACAGCGCGCGATCTCGAACGTCGCGCGCGCGAAGCGGAGGCTCGCGCCCGCGAAAGCGCCCGCCGCTTGGAACAGGCGGCGCGGGAAGGGACGGGACGTTAGCCCGCAGGCAGGATCAGCGCCTTTTCTCCCGTGCGCCGCGCATTGATCGTCAGCGCGGCGGCCTTTTCAAGAACCTGCTCCATCGAGAGGCGCTGGCTGAAATGGCTGGCGAAGGTGCTGTCGATTCCGGCGATGACCCGTTCGCTCATCGCCCGGCTCTCCTTGGGACCTACCAGTTGAAGATAGGGGAACAGAAGCCACGCGCTCAGATCCCACGAAAAGCCGATGCTGGGCGGCAAAATGGTGGGAGACAGGTCGAGCCGCCCGTAAATGTAGACATGCTTGCGCTGCGCCGAACCATAGCGGCTGAATTCGGCATTGCGGGTCGCCGCTCGCTCCATCGCGGCAAGGATTCGCCCCGCCATGTCGCCACCGGCAATGGCGTCGAAGGCGCAGTAGGCGCGGGTCGCTTCGATGGCATCGATCAGGGCTGCATCGAATCCTGCTTCGCTTGAGTCGAGCACGTTCCTGAATCCTTGCCCGGTAAGCAGCGCCACCTGCTCCGGCCTCCTGACAATGCTCACGCTGGGGATTCCGTCCTCCTGGCAGATGCGGTTTAGCATCTGGCCGAGGTTGGAGGCGGCCGCCGTATGGACCAGCGCCTCATAGCCCTGCCGTTGCATCGTGCCGACGAACCCGAGCGCCGTCACCGGGTTCACGAAGCTGGCGCTGGCGTTTTCGATACTGGCGCTATCGGGAATGGCGATACAGGCATCGAGCGGCACATTGACATGGCTGGCATGGGTGCCCGCTGTCGGCCAGCAGGCGACGCGCTTGCCCATCAGCGCCCTTGCCGCCGGATCGTCGCC
>JAGREJ010000176.1 GCA_020446595.1 Novosphingobium sp.
GGCCACGACCAGCTCGACTACCTCACGGGCGCGAGCGACGCGAGCCCGCGCAAGCACTTCTTCTACGTGTCCGACGACGGCGACCTCACCGCGCTGCGCTTCGACAACTGGAAGCTGGTGTTCCTCGAGCAGCGGGCGGTGGGCACCCTGGCGGTCTGGATGGAGCCGTACGTGGAGCTGCGGGTGCCGAAGATCTTCAACCTGCGCACCGACCCCTACGAGCGGGCCGACCAGACGTCGAACAGCTACTTCGACTGGATGCTCGACCACGCGTACATCCTCGTGCCGGCCCAGATGTACGTGGCCAACATGGTGCAGAGCCTCGCCGAGTTCCCGCCGAGCCAGGCTCCGGCCAGCTTCAGCATCGACCAGGTGATGGCCAAGCTCCGGGCCGGCATCGCCAGCGACTGACCGCGCCACGTCGCCCGTGAGCGCCCCAGCCCGGCTCCCGAGCGAGCGCGTCGAGCTCCCCGGCGGCGAGTTCGCCATGGGCTCGGAGAATTTCTACCCCGAGGAAGCTCCCGTCCGGCGCGTGCGCGTCGATCCGTTCTGGATCGACGAGACACCCGTCACAAATCGCCAGTTCGCCGCTTTCGTCGACGCAACCGGTTACAGGACTTTTGCCGAGATCGCGCCCGATCCGCGCGACTATCCGGGCATGGACCCGGCGCTGGCGAAGGCGGGGTCGCTGGTTTTCGAGAAGACCATGGGGCCGGTCGATCTCACCGATTTCAGCCAGTGGTGGGACTTTCGTTTTGGCGCGGACTGGCGGCATCCGACCGGGCCGGACTCATCGCTCGACGGACTGGAGGATCATCCCGTTGTCCACGTGACGAACGGCGATGCGCTTGCCTATGCCGAATGGGCGGGCAAGGCGCTTCCCAGCGAAGCCGAGTGGGAATGGGCCGCGCGCGGCGGGCTGCAGGGTCGGGACTATGGCTGGTCTGCCGACCATGCCGACGAATTGGCGCCGGATGGCGCAATGCTCGCCAATTACTGGCAGGGCCTGTTCCCCTTCGCCAATACGGAGGAGGATGGCTGGCTCCGCACCTCACCGGTGCGCAGCTTTCCAGCCAACGGTTTCGGGCTTTATGACATGATCGGCAATGTGTGGGAGCATTGCGCCGATTGGTATGCCGAACCGAAACTTGCCAGGAAGAAGAGCCCTTCGGCCTGCTGCACGCTCGATAACCCGCGCGGTGCGCGCAAGGGCGAGAGCTTCGATCCCGGACTGCCGGGGATGAAGATCGGGCGAAAGGTCATCAAAGGCGGCTCGCACCTGTGTGCGCTCAACCATTGCCGTCGCTACCGGCCCGCCGCGCGTTTCCCGCAGGCGACCGATTCCTCCACCAGCCACGTCGGTTTTCGTTGTGTCGTTCGCGTAATGACGTAATCGCAATCGGGAATTGCATTTCCGCCCCGGCGTATTGACGGGCCATGGCAGGGCGGGCAACGTCGATCGAGAGAGTTAGAGAGGATTGCCTCGCCGGAGATTCGGGCCGGGTGATCGCATTATCTGGAGACTGAATCCGTGTCCGACGAACCCTATATCCTGATTACAGCCGATACTCATGCCGGTGGTGGCCATGCCGCCTACCGCGAGTATCTCGATCCCAAGTATCGCGACCAGTTCGACGAATGGCGCGGCGGATATCGTAATCCGGAGACCGAGCACTATCACAACGTCAAGAAGTTGCGGAACTGGGACTACGACCTGCGCACCGAGGAGCAGGACAGCCAGGGCGTCGTCGGCGAGGTGATCTTCCCCAACACCGTGCCGCCGTTCTGGCACAAGCCGCTGGTGATGCCGCCTTCGGCCGTGCCGCCCGAGAAGTATGAGCTCTATCAGGCCGGGATCGACGCGCACAACCGCTGGCTGGCGGACTTCTGCGCGGAGGATCCGCACCGGCGCGCGGGCATCGGCGTGTTGCTGCCCAACGATCTGGAAAAGGCCGAAAAGGACGTACAGGCCTTCGCCAAGGCGGGCCTGCGCGGCGGCGTTCTCCTGCCGCTGATCGCTCCCGACGCGACCTGGCTCAAACCGCTCTACGATCCGGCCTGGGACCGCGTCTATGCCGCGATCCAGGATTGCGATCTGGTGATGAACCAGCACACCGGCGCGGGCATCGCCGACCATGGCGACGACCTTGTCGGTCAGGCGATCTGGATGTCCGACGTGCGCTGGGCGGCTCAGACCGGGCTGCGCCACCTCATGCTCAGCGGCGTCTTCGAGAAGTTCCCCAAGCTCAAATATATCATCACCGAAAGCGGCTGCCGCTGGGCGGGCGAACTGCTGGCCGACCTCGATCGCATCGATGGCAGCATCAAGCGCGGCGTCACCGGCGAGATCAAGTATTCGGGCGACTGGGTGCTGAAACGCAAGCCGAGCGAATATGCGCGCGACTGCGTGTTCTATGGCGCCAGCTTCCCGAGCAAGGCGGACCTCGACGGCATCGACGCGGTTGGCGAGGACAACGTGCTGTGGGGCAACGATTACCCGCACTACGAAGGCACGTTCCCCTACAACCTTGAATCGCTGCGCATGACCTTCGACGACATGTCGGAGGAGCGTCGCCGCAAGGTGCTCGGCCTCAATGCGATCAAGCTCTACAAGTTCGACGAGGAGGAGATGAAGAAGCGCGCCGCCAAGTTCGGCCCGCGTCCCTCGCAGGTCAACGTGCCGCTGCCCGACGAGGACATTCCGACCGATTCGTACTGCTATCTGTTCACCGATACGCTGCGTGCGAGGCAGGAAGCGGCAGCCGCCGCCTGACAACCAGCCGCGCGCAACGGGAGAGAGGATCGGTGGGCGAGCACGCGCTCAAGGCATTCTTGAGAGTCAATGAAGGGCTGACCGCGCCCGGAGCACCCTACGCCATCGAAAATGGCGAGGATCCGGCGCGGCGGCGCTATGCCGGAACTCAGCCCAATTTCGTGGCGCTGGGGCAGCGGGCGCGCGAGCGGTTCGGCCCGCAACCTTTCATCGAGATGGACGGCCGCGTGCTCACCTTCGAGGAGGTGTTCGCCGCTGCCGACCGGCTGGCGGGGTTCCTTTCGCGCGAGCATGGCGTTGCCAAGGGCGACCGCGTCGGGATTGCCATGCGCAACCAACCCGAGTGGTTCATCGCCTATTTCGCGGTCATGCGCCTCGGCGCGATTTCGGCCTTGCTCAACAGTCGCGGCGCGCCCGAGGAAATCTGCGCCACGGCGGAGCAGGTGGGATGCAAGGCGGTCATCGCGGACGAGGCCCGTTCCGAGCGGGTGCGCGACATGATCGGGTGCCCGCTGGTCGATTTCGACATGCTGGGCCGGATCGTTGCCGACAACAGCCAGTCGCCGCCGGAAATACCCGATCTCGGCGGCGACGATCCGGCCATCATCATCTTCACTTCGGGCACTACCGGCAGGCCCAAGGGCGCAACGCTCACGCACCGCAACCTGTGCCACGTGGCGCGCGAGATGGAACTGCGCGCCGAGGCGGGGCTTATCCAGGCGGCCGAGCAACTGGGCATGGAAGCCGATGCACTGCGCAGGGCGATGCCGCCACCGGCGCCGACGCTGCTGGTCACGCCGCTGTTCCACATTTCCGGCGTGGTCGGCATGCTGATGGCGCTGCATATCGGCAGTTCGATCATCCTCGTGCGCAAGTGGAATCCGGAGCAGGCGCTCGACATCATCGAGGAACGCGGCGTCTCAAGCCTGTCGGGACCGAGCCTGATATTCGCCGACTTGCTGGCGCTGCCCGATGCGGGGCGCAGGATGCGCACGCTGCGCGGCTGCGCGGTGGCGGGGCAGGCGACGCCGCTTCGGCTGGCCGAGGAACTGCGCGAGCAGGTGCCCGAGATCGGCGTGACTTCCTGCTGGGGGCAAACCGAATGCAGCGGTGCGGCGACGACCGGCAACCGCGAGGTGTTTGCCGGCTATCCCGGCACTGTCGGCCCCGCAGCCGGCCTGATAGACATTCGCGTCGTCGATGCGGACGGCAACGAAGTGCCGCGCGGAGAGATCGGCGAGCTGCTGGTGCGTGGCCCGACTGTCATGTGCGGCTACTGGGGCGACGAGGAGGCCAATGCCAAGGCGCTGCGCGACGGCTGGCTGTGCAGCGGCGATCTTGGCTACGTCGATCCGGAAGGGCTTGTCTACATCGCCGATCGCGCCAAGGACATGGTGATCGCGGGCGGGCAGAACATCTACTGCGCCGAAGTGGAGCGCGTGCTTTCCATGTTGCCGCAGCAGGCCGAAGTGGCCCTGTTCGGCGTGGAGGACGACCGGCTGGGCGAGCGTGCCGTCGCTGCGGTCACATTGCGCGAGGGCGAGGAAGGCACGCTGGACGATGTAGCGGTAAAGGCGCACGTGCGCGCCCATCTGGCCGACTACAAGATTCCGACCGAGGTCCGCTTCGATCTCGGTCCGTTTCCCCGCAACGCACTCGGCAAGATCGACAAGGCGAAACTCGTCTCCCGTTTTCACGAACTCGCGCCCGCTAGGGCGAGCTAAGGAAAGGCTTAAATCCCATGCCCATGCCCAAGGATATCGGCATCATCGATCTGATGCTCGGCATTCCCGTCTCGGCGGACAATTCCGAACAGTACGAGTTCATCAAGAAGAACCTGATGGACGCGCAGAGCAAGGAAATGTTCAAGATGCCCGTCCAGTACATGTTCAAGGACATTCCGCGCACCGAGGTCGACGGCGACAAGGTCGACTGGACCATTGCGCAGATGGACAAGCACGGCATCGAGAAGGCGTTGATCGGCGTCAGCGCCGCCAATTCGGACCGTGCGGAGGCTGTAGCGCGTTATCCCGATCGCTTCCTGCTCAGCTACGAGTGCGATCCCAACAAGGGCATGGAGGACGTGCGCAACATCCGCAGGCTGAAGCGCGAGCAGAATATCGTGGCGGTCACCGCCTTCCCGGCGGGCATGCACCCGCAGGTGCCGATCAACGACAAGAAGCTCTATCCGATCTATGCTACCTGTGTGGAAGAGGGCCTGCCGTTCTTCTGCACCACCGGCATCGCCGGGCCGCGCATTCCCTCGATGTGCCAACGCACCGAACTGATCGAGGAAGTCGTGTGGTTCTTCCCCGAGCTGAACTTCGTGATGCGCCACGGGGCCGAGCCGTGGGACGCGCTCGCGGTCAAGCTGATGCTGAAGTTCCCGAACCTCTATTATTCGACCAGCGCCTTCGCACCCAAGCATTACCCCAAGTCGATCATCAACTATGCGAACACGCGTGGCGCCGACAAGATTCTCTACGCCGGATACTTCCCGATGGGCATGAGCCTTGAGCGGATCATGTCGGACATGGAGAACGTGCCGTTCAACGACGATGTGTGGCCCAAGTTCCTGCGCGGCAATGCGCTCAAGCTGTTCGGACTGGAAGGCTGATCATGGCGACCCAGGCCGCGCCGACCCTTGAGGATTTTCGGCAGGAAGTCCGCACCTGGCTGGAAGCGAATTGCCCGGCCTCGATCCGCAACAAGCCGCGCGGCATGGACACTTCGTTCTGGGGCGGGCGCAATCCTGTCTATCCCAGCGACGACCACAAGCTGTGGTTCGAACGCATGGCCGAGCGCGCCTGGACAGTGCCGACCTGGCCCGCCCAATATGGCGGTGGCGGGCTCGATGCGGCGCAGGGGCGCGTGCTCAAGCAGGAAATGGCCCGCCTGGGGGCGCCCGAGCCACTCTCCAGTCTCGGCATCATGATGCTTGGTCCGGCCTTGCTCAAGTTCGGGACCGAGGAGCAGAAGCTCGAGCACATCCCGCTAATTGCCCAAGGCAAGATCCGCTGGGCGCAGGGCTATTCCGAACCGGGAGCGGGTTCCGACCTTGCCAGCCTGACTACACGCGGCGAAGACAAGGGCGACCATTTCCTCGTCAACGGCCAGAAGATCTGGACGACCTATGGCCACAAGGCGGACATGATCTTCACGCTCGTTCGCACCGAGCCGGACGCGCCCAAGCATCAGGGGATCAGCTTCCTGCTGATCGACATGGCGCAGGACGGCGTGAATGCCAGCCCGATCCGCATGATAAGCGGCAACGAGCACTTCTCGCAGACCTTCTTCGACGACGCCGTCGTGCCCATGGCGAATGTCGTGGGCGAGCGCGGCAAGGGATGGGACGTCGCCAAGTATCTGCTGACCTTCGAGCGTTCGATGATGGGCGAGTCGATCGGCGGCGCGGCGGGCAAGACGCTGGCCGAAAGTGCGCTGGAGATGCTGGGCAAGGACGGGCTTGCGCGCGAGCCGGGCCTGCGCGGCGAAGTGACGGAAATCATGATGGAAACCTGGGGCATCCAGATCGCCAGCGAGCGGCTGTTCGATCAGGGCAAGGCGGGGCAGGTATCGCCGTTCTCTCCCAATGTGCTCAAGCTGCTGGGGACCGAACTGGCGACGCGGCGTACCCGCGCGATGATGTCGCTGGGCGGGTTCGACAATCTGGCGGTCGATGGACGTGATGCCTACGAATGGTTGCAGGCCCCTCCCAACTGCATCGCCGGCGGATCGAACGAGGTCCAGATGAACGTAATCTCCAAGCGCGCGCTTGAATTGCCGGAGCACAAGTGATGGCTCTTGTTTTGACCCAGGACGAGACCATGCTCGTCGATTCCGCGCGCGGTCTGCTCGATCGCGAAGCGCCGGTGACGGCATTCCGCGCCTTGCGCAACAGCGGCGAGCCACTGGCATGGGACCGATCGCTCTATGCCAGGCTGGCGGACAACGGCCTTGTTGCGCCCAATGTCGCTGAAGCCGATGGCGGCGTCGGCATGGGGATTGCCGCTGCCGGGCTTGTGATGGAACAGGCGGGCCATGTGCTGGCCGCCGCGCCGTTGCTCAGTGCAGCGATCAGCGCGACGCTAATCGCCGGAGCGGGCAGCGAGAGCCAGCGCGCCGACTTGCTGGGGCCGCTGGTTGAAGGAAAGCGGGTCATTGCCCCCGCGCTCGACGAGGCGGCGCGCCACGATCCTGACCGGTTGGATACGCGCGCGGAAAAAGCGGGCGAGGGCTGGGCGCTGACTGGCGACAAGACCGCGGTGATCGATGGCTTCGATGCCGATGCCTGGGTTGTTTCTGCCATGGCCGATGGCGCGCCCGCGCTGTTTCTGGTCGAGAAGGGTGGGAGCGGCCTGACGGTCGAGCGTTTCGTTGCCGTCGATAGCCGCAACTATGCGAAGCTCGCATTCTCCGGCACGCCAGCGGTGCGGCTGGGGCAGGGCGATGCCGGCGCAGCCATTGCCGCGGGGCTGGACGTGGGGCGTGCGCTGCTCGCTGCCGAGCTGCTCGGCGCTGCGGACGAGGCATTCGGGCGGACCGTCGAATATCTCAAGGAACGCAAGCAGTTCGACCGCATCATCGGCACCTTCCAGGGCCTTCAGCATCGCGCCGCGCGGCTCTATTCCCGGCTCGATCTGGCGCGTGGAGTGGTCCTCAAGGCCTTGCGCGCCATTGACGAGCAGGATGCCGATGCGACCTGGCTAGCCAGTCTCGCCAAGGGAACGATGACCCGGCTGTCGCGCGACGTGATGATGGAAGCGATGCAGATGCACGGCGGCATTGGCGTCACCGACGATCATGACGTCGGCCTCTACGTCAAGCGCGCGCAGGCGGCGGGCGAACTGCTGGGCGACGACCATTTCCACACCGAGCGGCTCGCCGCCGGGAAATGGGGGCTGTAGGGCAACGGCGGAAGCGTATTCCGTTCAGGCGTAGCCCTTGGCCGAAATCGAGGGAATGTCATTGAAGGAAACGACGCCCGGTCTGGCCGCAACCACGCCGGGAATGGCGTTGAGCGCAGGCATGCCGGTGATAATCATGCCGAAGCCCATGAAACTCGGTTCGTCCCAGTCGGGCGGGGGCATCAGCATCATGTGATTGCGGATCGTGGGTCGGCCATCGACTTCCATCAGGTAACCGTGGCGAACCTCGAAGTCGTTGTTCCAGTTCTTGCCCTTGAGCCATTGTGTGCGCAGGACGATGAGATCCTTGCCATTGTGCCAGCCGCGCCAGCGTGCATCGACGGCCGTGACGGTTCCCTTGGGAATGAAGGCATAGCCAAGATCGTTGTCTTCGGTTGCCGGATAGACATCCATGTCGAAGGTAATCTCGTCGAGCTTCACACCGAGCCCTTCGGCCATGACCTCGACCGCGTCGGAGAACACCGAGGTTGCTTCCTTCGCTTCGGGCACGATGGTCGGATCGTCGAGCGCCTTGCCATAGCCGACCTTTATCTCGGTTTCCCAGCTATCGTAGTCGGTGCAATCGACCGCCTCGACGACGCGCACCTGATCGACCCGGTCGCACACCTGCGTCAATGTCTGCGCCAGAATGTTGGCGAAGCCGGGGTTCATGCCCGATCCGTAAAGCGAAGCATTGCCCTTGATGCCCGCCGCGTTGAGGCGCTCGCGCTGGCCATAATGCATGCCGGTGATGATCGCGGCGGTGGTCACCACATTGACCCCGCCTTCGAGCAGCCTCACCAGATCGTCGAAGTCCGGAAACTGCGGGGTATAGCAGCAAGCATCAGGCTTGAGCGCGATCAGCGCATCGATGTCGTTGGACGCCTTGACGCCGGTGGGTGTGTCGAGCCCGGCCAGTTCCGCGGCATCGGTTCCCGCCTTGGATGGGCTGTAGGCGTAGACTCCAACCAGTTCGTAGATCGGGCTGGCAATGATTGCCCGCAGAGTGCGCAGGCCGACATTGCCGGTGGTCCACTGGATCACGCGATAGGTCATGGGGGAATCCTCTCAGCCGGGTCACAGGTTTGGCGTAGGCTTGTTTAACCCAAATGCGCGCCCTAGCCAGACGCCCCGGCGATCAGGCCGCTGCCTCGATCTTCCAATCCGGCACCTGCACGCCCACCGCATCGCAGGCGGCGAATTCGGGAGCGACCGTGCTGGCGCGGCGCAATTGCCGCGTCTCGCGGTCGGCCCGGTAAGGGCGGGAGCGGTGCATGGTGCAGCGATTGTCCCAGATCACCAGATCGCTTGCCTGCCATGTGTGCGTGAAGACGTTGTCGGGCCGGGTCGCATGTTCGGTCAGTTCGGCAAGCAGCAGCCGCCCGCCGGGAACCGGCATGCCGACAATGTGGTCGGCGTGGGCGGACAGGTAGAGCGTCTTGCGGCCCGTTTCGGGAAGCTCCCGCACCAGATCGTGATTGACCCGGCCCATTACGGCGGGATTGCTTTCGTCGAAATCTTCGAAGCCCAGCCAGCGTCGCGCCGTGGTTGAGGAATGTTCGGCGATGAGGCCCTCGACCAGTTCCTTGCGGTCGGCATCGAGGCTGTCCCAGGCCGCGCGCATATCTGCGAACTGCGTCTCGCCGCCCTGGTTCGTCACCGTGATGCCGTAAAGCATCGAAAGGTGGGCGGGCACAGGCTTGAACGAAGCGTCGGTGTGCCAGAAGCGATTGCCCATATCGAGCTCGCGCCGCCGGTCGCCGGGACCGACTGGCTTGCCGTCGTCGCCGAGATTGGAGACGTTCAGCAGGTCCTTGCGCATCCCTCGCGCATAGTCGCCCGACATGTTCTCATAAGCGTCGAGGGTGCCGAAGCGGGCAGCGAAGTCCGCCTGCTGGTCGCCGTCGATAATCTGCCCCGGAAGCACCAGCACGCAGTGATCGATCAGTGCCTTGCGCACGAAAGCAATGTCGCCATCGCTTGCGCACGCCGCGTCCACGCCCTCGATACGGGCGGCGAAACCGGGTTCGAGCGGGGTCAGGCTGGCCATGGTAAATCCTCTCCATTCCCTTCTATGCCTATTGACCATGCACGCAATGCTTGCGCAATCCGCGTTCGCCCGCCAGCATTGGCGCAAGTGAGTCAGGGAGAGACAAGTGAGTGTGACGAGTGTGCCTACGGCTGACGAATACATTGAAAAGGCAAGAGCACAGAGCGGCTGGACTGGCGGTGTAGATGCGGACCTGCGCGAAGGGCTGGAGCAGATGCTGGCAGCCTTTGCGATTACGCCGCTGACCGAACAGGCCCGCGCGGCTGCCTTCGATACGACCCTTGCCGACCTCGTCATGCGCTTCCGCATCGAGCAGTTCCTGGCCGACAATCCGGAGATCGAACAACAGGAGGTCGAAGGACCGCTGTTCGTCACGAGCGTTCCGCGCTCGGGCACCACGGCGACGCTCGCCATGCTGGCGCTCGATCCGCGCTTCCGTTTCACCCGCGACTGGGAGATCCGGCAGCCGCTGCCGCCGCCAGTGCTGGGCGAGGAGGACAACGATCCGCGCGCCGTGGCCGCGCGCGAGAGGGCGAGCATGATCGACCAGTCGATCCATCTGCACGATCCTGATGGGCCGGAAGAAGACCTGATCGCGCTCGGCGGATACGACATGCGGCAATACCATGGCCGCTATCCGATGCCGGACTCCTACCTCGACTGGTATATCGAGGACAGCTGCCGCTCGATGTACCGCTTTCACGAGAGGGTGCTGAAGTTGCTCCAGTGGAAGCGCGGACCGAATCACTGGCTGCTGAAGTCGCCGCCGCATCTGTTCCGCTTCGAAGCCATTGCCGAGCAGTATCCGAATTCGCGCATCGTCCAGACGCATCGCGATCCGGTGCGGATGATCGCTTCGGTGTCGTCCATGTACGAGCTGATCTACGGCATGGTCTGTCCGCCCGGCGCGGTCAGCAACGAATGGATCGGGCGGCGCTGCCTCGATTTCTGGGCGCGCGGTGCGAAGATCGCCTTGCGCGCGCGGGAGAAGCTGGGCGAAGACCGCTTCGCCGATGTCTATAATCGCGATCTGGTCGCCGATCCGGTGGGAACGCTGGAAAAGCTCTACGACCGGCTGGGCTTCACGATGGACGATGGCA